>JAEXNS010000265.1 GCA_023439605.1 Bacillota bacterium
CTCTCTATTTTCGATTTCAGAAAAATATGTTTTAGGTCTTATAAATGTTATTAAAGTTATAGATAACATGATTATCAAAAAAATAACTGCTGAATATTTTTTTTGTTTGTACTTCAAAATTTCACCACCTAAAATCTAAAATATAAAAATGGATTATATGTAGAGTCAACCAAATATGCAGTTGACAATATCAACAATACCGATTCATATATTGGAACAGAGTATTTATAATATTTCTTTATTATGTTTGAATTGCCACAAAACTTATTTAATATATTGGTAGACACAATTATACATACAATGAAAACTACTATATAAGATTTAAAATAATATACTGAATCAAGATCAAAAAAACCATTTGGATTTGCAAACATAGCTTTTAAATACTTAAAGGCATCTGACATTGTATTCAAATCAAAAAACACCCATCCGATTACCACTAACAAAAATGTATACATCATTCTAAATATTGATGGTATTTTTTCTAAAATCCTTGATAAAAATAATCTTTCTATAATTATAAAAAATCCATAAAACAGACCCCAAAATATAAAGTTCCAACTTGCACCATGCCATAATCCAGTCAAAAACCAAACAATTATTAAATTTCTAAGGGTTTTATATTTGCCCTCTCTGTTACCACCTAGTGGTATATATACATATGAACGAAACCAAGCACCTAGAGTCATATGCCAACGTCTCCAAAATTCAGAAATGCTCTTTGATAAATATGGAAGATTAAAGTTTTGTGGAAAATTAAATCCTAACATTTTACCCAGTCCTATTGCCATATCTGAATAACCTGAAAAATCAAAATAAATCTGAAAAGTAAAAGCCAATATACCTAGCCAAGCAGTTAAAACAGTTATTTCCGAAACATCTGTTACTTTTATCGAAGACCAAAGTGAACCAATATTATTTGCAAGCAGAACTTTTTTTGCCAACCCTCTTACAAAATAATTCACTCCCTCGCCAACTAAATTTATATTAATTTTTCTTTCGTCTATTTCATTTTGTACATCTTCATATCTTACAATCGGACCTGCTACTAGTTGGGGAAATAAAGAAACATAACAAAGATAGTTTAAAAAATTCCTTTGTACCTTTACCTGTTTAAAATAAATATCTATGGTATATGACATACTTTGAAATGTATAAAAAGAAATACCTATTGGTAATAAAAGATTGGGGACTGGTATTTCTGATTTAAATACACCATTTACAATACTTACTGCAAAACCAGAGTATTTAAAAATAAATAAAAATCCTAAATCTATTGTCATAGCTACTAATAAAGCGCTTTTTCTAACTTTATTGTCCTTACTTTTACTTATAATAAGACCTGCAAAATAATCTACAAAAGCAGATGTTATCATTATCATTATGTACTTGGGTTCTCCCCAAGCATAAAAAATCAAACCTGAAATAAGTATAATAATATTTTTAAGCTTTTTGGGTGATAAAAAATAAGTTATCAATACAATAGGCAAAAACGCATACATAAAAGTCAAACTCGAAAAAACCATTTATTCAACCCTTTTCTTAATAATTTCGTTTACAAAATCAAAAAATTCTTCTCTTGTAAACATAACATTAAATAATTCTAAAACCCCTGTGGTAGATAGTATTTCTGGTAAATTAAGTTCTTTTAAGATTACTTTCCTTAATTCTGAACTATTGGGTTTGCCATTTAACCCTAATTCATATAAGTCATATCTAGCTATAGGTTCTTTTGTTTTTTTATCTGAATTATCTTTTGTAATAACTCCTGCCTTTTCAAAAGCAGCTAAAATAATTTCTTTACTTACACCCTCTACACCTAATTTACCCTCTGCAGATGGTTGGAGCTTCCTCTTTTCTTTACCAAAAATATCCGGAATGTATACATTTTTAATTTTATCTTTATAGTTTGAAACCGAACCTTTTAGATAATTTCTTATTTTAAATCCTGCTGTATCAGAATCAGTCATTATAATAATTCCCTTTTTCTCAGCATAATATCTTATAAGTTCAAGCTTTTCTTTATCTTTGAAAATTTTATAACCATCTGTCTGAATAATTACTGCATCAACTATAGATGATAACTTTATCTTATCATATTTTCCTTCTACAATAATTACCTGTTCAATTTTTAACAATTTATTTCTCCTTAACTTCTAAATAAAATCATTTCTGCAAACGTTTTTTCCAATAAAATTCTTCCATCTATTTTTTTCGATTTACATTCTAAATCAGCTTTAGTAAGTATATTTATACATTTTCGTAAATGTTCTATAGATATTTTACTTACATCTCTAAAAGCATTTCTAACCACAAACTCTCTACCCTTATAAGCAAAGTCTTCTATAACATTTGTATCTTTTTTATTGGATAAATATGCAACTTTTACTCTGTATAAATCAATAAAAGCAGATGAAACAGCTGATAAAATAGCAACTATCTCCTCTTTTTGATATATGAGTTCATCTAAAATATGCATGGCCTCTGTACCTTTAAATTGAGTAATGGCTTTTGCCAAATTAAAAGCGGTTGAATCAAGCTGCTTGCTAACCATTTTATTAATTAAATCACTTGTAATCTCACCTTTTTCAACAAAACTACAAAGTTTATCTACCTCATTATTAATCATAAGCATATTTGAAAGGCAAAGTTCAACAATTAATTCTGCATCTTTTTTATTTATAATACAACCGTTTTTCTCTGCTTTATCTATAATAAATTTTACAATTTCAAATGGTTTTTTTAAATCTGCTTCACACACAATACCATTTTTACTAATAGCATCTACTATTTTTTTACTTTTCGCTGGAAGCGTCTTTTTGCCATTTTTTAAATCAAAACCAGTAATATAAATCAAAATTATAGTTGTTTCAGGAACATCTGATAGAGATTTTATTAAAAAGTTTAAAATATCTGTTGATATTTCCTCTACATTTAAATCGTTTATAGAAATGAAGTTATAATCTGAAAACATAGGGAAAGCATCAATATTATCACACAAAACAGACACGTCTAAGTCTTTTCCTCTAATTTTATTTATATTAACTTCTGCTTCATTTTTTAAATATTTTTTTATTATTTTATTTTTTAAATTTTCAACTACTAGAACATCTTGACCATAAATCATATATATATTGTCTATAGTATCTGTTCTCAACCTTTTTAGCAAATCATCACTACTTAATATTGGCATTTTACATTCTCCTTAATGTTGATTTACCATTTTTGTCTATAGTAATTAATAAATTATTTTCATTTATTATTGTGTTTTTATCAGGAATTATAGGCACATCCTGAGTATTTATATAAAAACCACACTTTATATTTGGAACTGATTTTTTCGAATTATTAACCAATACAAGTGCATTTGAATTATCATTATTATAATTAGAAAATTTAAACTTATAATTGTTTATATCTACAACAAAATTTTCATAACCATCAAAACTTATATAATAATTTTTATAGTTTATTTTAAAGCTATTATAATCTGAAAATTCAGGAGATAAATCACATATTTTCATTTCATCCATCACAAAAGTATCTTGTGGGAAGACTATATTTTTTACTTTTGTATATTTTAAAGCACTACTATAAGTAACCATACTTTGATATGGATTTTTAAGAAATAAAATATTATTTACACTTTTTACTCCATATTTTTTTGAAAAAGCGTCTATATATCTAGCTGTTTTTGTACCACCACTAACATCTATAAAATCAACATTGTTTTCATATACAACAGCAAAAACCAAATCTTTTTCAGTTCCCATAACATATATTTTCAAAAGGTCTTTGTTATAGTGTTTATAAATTATTGCCGATTGCATTAAAATTACAATGGATATAAGCATAGAAATTTTAGTATAAAATCTTTTTTTGAATAAAAAATAAGTTAAGGTAATAAATACAAAGCATACAAAAACAACCAAACTGAAAAATTTAAATTCAGTAGGCACTGTAATGAAATCAATTTTCGATATTGTTTCTGAAATAAAAATAACAAGCTTACATAACAAACCGCCAAATATCAAAAATGGGTATGAAATAAAATTTAATCCACCTGTTATAACCACAACCATACCTGATATTAAGGCCAGTACACATAGAGGAACAACTAAAATATTAGTAAATGTAGATGCAAGTGAAATTTCATCAAAATAAATAATCGAAATCGGCATAACTGCAAAGGACGCCGAAAACATAAAAATTATATTTTTCTTCCACTTTTGCGACATTTTTTCTGTATTTATATTTTTGGTTAAATAAGGTGCAAATACACCTATACCATAAGTTCCAACAACTGATAACAAAAAAGAAGAATTTGTTATCACAAAAGGATTAAATAAAGACAAACAAACAAAAACTATAGCAAGAGAATTTAACATATCTGTCCTTCTCTTAAACATAAAACCAATATGTATTAAAGTGAGCATAATTCCAGCTCTTATAACCGATATAGCCATTCCTGCTGCTATTATAAATATTATTATTAAAACTTCTAAAAAAATAAACTCTAAAAATTTGTTTAACCTTGCCTTTTTTAGAAATGCTAAAAACAAAGATGAAACAATAACTAAATGAAGACCTGAAACAGACATTACATGTCCTATTCCTGAACGAAAAAGTACAGTTTTAGTATTATTTGAAATCTGTTTTTTATCACCAAATATCATGGCTACTAAAAAAGCTCCTTCTTCACCAGCTAAAACTGAATTTATATCCTTTATAATTTTTGTTCTATAGCTCATAATGCTATTTACTAAAGAAAATTTTTCGCTTTTTAAAATGTTAAAACGTTCAAATTTATCAACCTGTAAATAAACATTTTCACCCTTATAATAATCTTTTTGATTAAATAAATAGCTATTTTCAAACTGCTTTAAAGTAAGATTTTCAAATTCTAAAAAGTCACTATATTCTGCATCCAAGGTATCTGAATAGAATAAAATATCTGCCTTAGTTTCGTTGTTTATAGTTCCTTTTAATCTATATGATGATTTATCCTTTTCATAATCATTTATTTCAACTATTTGCCCTTTATAACTTATAGGTATTTGAGCGTAATTTAAAATTTTATTATAAACATTTTTATTGTAAATGTTATACATTGTAAAAGCAGTAGCAAATGCAACTGAGCAAACTACTAGTTCTCTCACTTTTACTTTAATAAAATACATAAATACAAAGGTTATAGCTAGTATAACAGCTAAAATAAAAAATTTTGAAAAATCAAGAAATAAAGAAGCGAAAAACAATCCCAAAGCATATGACAAACCAACATAGACCATTTTTCGCTTCATAAAATTTCTCCTTAAAATTTGCTAAAACCAAGTTACAATTCAGCCATATTCATATATACCAAAGGTCCAGGGCGACCAGACAATGTCGTCAACTTAAGCAAATTGCTGAGGCAATTTATGAGGCTGTGCCTCAACCTCCGCTTCTTTTTCTATCGCAAAAAGAAGCAAAAAAGCTCTTAAAGCATAAGGATTTCGCTTTCTGCGGAAAGCGACCAAGGGCGTTGCCCTTTGGAAACCTACGATTTTTTGAAAAAAATCGAGT
>JAEXNS010000280.1 GCA_023439605.1 Bacillota bacterium
ATCCTACATCTGCAAGTAATTTTAACTCTAGAATTAACTCAAATTCTTCTCCTGGATATCCTGGTTTAGCAAATCTAGGTATTTGACGAGTAGAAGACTTAAATGTAGCATTTCCTTTTCCACCATCTCCACCTAAGGCAATTATTTGGCGTTCCTTAGTAGATAAATCGGCCATTATTCTACCTGTCTCTGCATCCCTTACAACAGTTCCCCTTGGAACTTTTATAATTAAATCATGTGCTGATCTTCCACTGCAGTTTTTTGCACCACCATTTTCACCTTTAAGTGCAACATATTTTTTCTTATATTTAAAATCAATTAAAGTTGAAAAATTATCATCTACAACAAATACAATATCTCCACCTTTACCTCCGTTACCTCCATCTGGCCCACCAGAGGCAACGTATTTTTCACGATAAAAGGATACTGCACCATCTCCGCCATCTCCTGCTTTAATATATATTTTGGCTTTATCTACAAACATTTTTTACTCCTTTATTTTACAACTAAATTTAAACTATGTCAATTCAATTGTTACTATTCATCCATATGCATAAGACAGAAATATTTTACCGAAGGTCCAGGTCAACTGAAAAGCCTGGTCGACTCCACAGAGTCGAAACCTTTGCAAAACCGTAAACTTTACCTTTAGAGACTAAGTAGTAACATTAAATTATGTATTTTAACACTTTAACCTTTATACGAACATAATTAAATTTCAAAACTAATTAACAATGAATTATATAGAGAAATCCCAAGCAAAAATGCTTAGGATTTCATAAAATTATACTAAAATTATTGTACAGGGTAAACGCAAACTTTTTTACGATCACGGCCTAAACGTTCAAATTTAACTTTTCCACTAACTAAAGCAAACAAAGTATCATCTGAACCAATTCCTACTCCTGCACCTGGATGAATATGTGTTCCACGTTGACGAACTAATATGTTACCAGCTAGTACATATTGACCATCTGCTCTTTTAACACCTAATCTTTTAGATTCTGAATCACGACCATTTTTAGTAGAACCCACACCTTTTTTGTGAGCAAAAAATTGCATACTAATTTTAATCATAACTTACACCTCCGTAGTTACTATTTTTATATTTTTTTTAAATTCTTGAGATAAAAGCTCCATATGTAGATAAAATCCATAAACCATCTTGTGAAAGATTTCCGAACTTTCATCTTTTGATTTCAAAGTAATAGAGTTGCTTTCTACATTTACATTTGCTAAAATATTAAAACTATCTGTAATTGTATTTATAGTTATTTGAACTGCAGAAGATACACTTGCACAAGCAATATCATATCCACTTACACCATAACCAGCGTGACCTGAAACTTTAAAACCAACATAATTATTGTTTTTTTTGAAAAACTCAGCCTTTATCATTGTTAAGCTTTGATTGATTCAATCTTAACTTGGGTGTAAGGTTGTCTATGACCTTGTCTTCTCATTGAAGATTTTTTTGGTTTGTATGTTAAAATGTTGATTTTTTTACCTCTACCATTTTTAACAACTTTAGCTGTAACTGTTGCTCCTGCAACATATGGTGAACCAACTGTTAAGCCACTTTCTCCACCAACTGCGATGATTTTATCAAAATTAACTGAATCATCTGCTTCAACACAAAGTTTTTCGATAAAAAGAATATCTCCTTCTTTAACTTGATATTGCTTTCCACCTGTTTCAATTACTGCATACATTTTGGCACTTTCCTTTCCAAAAAACTCGCTGTAAATGGTGTGACACTCATCTTAAAAACCATTTAAACATGCGGCAATAATATTTTATCACAAAAAAGCCTTTGTGTCAAGTATAATTTGATAATTTTACTAAAAAATTATTCAATATTTTCTGGAAAAAATTATTCTAAATAAAATTTTTAATATAATTATTGCAAATATATTGTATATAACTATATTCTTATCTATATCCTTAATATAAAAATAAGAAGAAATAAGTAAAGATGATGCTAAAATTAAATTTATTATTGGAAATAGTATTCTTCCAAAATATCCTCTAATTAACCACAATCCAGCATCATCTGATTTTATCGAATTACACCTTGAACAACTTGAACAAGTATTCCATGTACCATTTACGCCATATCTCCTTGCCTTTTTTGAAGAAAATGCAGTATTCATTAATACAAAAGCTTTTCCATTTATACTTCTGCGTGTTTTATTAACAGGAAATATATGGTCTACGCACATATTTCTTCTATGAACTATTGCACCACAATAAGAGCAGCTATAAAATCCGAAAAAACCAGGGTGTTTTTTTATATAGTTATATCTATAATTATTTGAGCGACTATACTTACAATTTCTACTTTTTTTTAATATTTTAAATAATCCAGTTTTTCTTCTACTCATTTTTTACCTTCTATTAAATTAAGTGCAATATTAAAAATATTGCACTTAATGATTTAAGCTTCTGTTGTTTCTATTGGAGTACTTTCTTCATCAACAGATTCTTCAGTATTTTCATCTTCTAATAAAGCACGCATAGAAATACTAATTCTTCTATTTTCTATATCACACTCTGTAATTTTAACTTGAACTTCTTGACCTACAGAAAGAATATTTTTAATATTATCTACTCTTTTATTAGCAATTTGTGAAATATGTATTAAGCCGTCTACGCCATCAATAATTTGAGCAAATGCACCAAATGGTGTAATAGAAACAACTGTTGCATTCACAACATCCCCGACATTGTATTTAGTTTTGAATATTTCCCAAGGATTATCTTCAGATTTTTTGTAACCCAAAGAAATTCTATTTGCTTCTTTATCAAGTTCTTTTATGTAAACTTCAAGAACATCTCCTTGTTTTACAACTTCACTTGGATGTTTAATTCTATTCCATGATAATTCTGAAATATGAACCATTCCATCAATTCCGCCTAAGTCGATAAACGCACCATATGTAGTTACAGATTTTACTTCGCCTCTATAAACTTTACCTACTTCTGCATTTTCCCAGAACTTAACTTGAGCTTCTTCTTTTTTTGCTTTTGAAACAATCTTTATAGAACCAATTGCTCTTCTGCGTTGCTCATTTACTTCAATAATTTTAAATTTAACTTTTTTCTTTAACAGATTATCTAGAGAATCTTCTCTTCCTAAACCTGTTTGAGATGCAGGAATGAAAACTCTAGCTCCATCGCTTGAAACTACTACGCCACTCTTAACAACGCTTTGTACAACGCCCTCAAGAATAATATCCTCATCTCTTGCCTTAATAATATTTTGAAAGCCCACTTGTTCATCTACCTTTTTCTTAGATAAAGTAACAATGCCTTCTTGATCATTAATTTTGATAACTATAAGATCTACTACATCACCAACATTAACTACATCACATGGTTTTAAAGATGGGTCATTTGTAAGCTCTGATAAGCTAACGAAACCTGTATGTTTGGTTCCTATATCTACAATAGCTTCATTGTTGTTAACAGCTACTATATGCCCTTTTATCCTTTCCCCTGTATGTATTTTTTTGAAGGACTGATCTAGTGCCTCTTCAAAATTAATATCCTCTTCAAAATTGTTTTGGATTTCAGTCATTTTTAGAAATACCTCCTTAATTATATAAGCCGGTGTTGAAGCACCAGCAGTAATGCCAATTTTTTTCACATCAGTAAAATCTAATCCATCAATCTCAGTATAGTTTTCTATATGATAAGTTTTGCAATACATACTACAAACATTATAAAGCTTTATAGTGTTTGAACTATGCTTTCCACCTATTACTATAACAATATCAGAGTTTTTAGCTAATTCTATTGCATCTGACTGACGTGTTGATGTAGCGTCACAAATTGTATTGTAAACTTTTACTACATTTTTATAGGCATCTGGAATTTTGTTAATACAACTATTCCATACTATTATATTATACGTGGTTTGTGCAACAATTGCAACCTTTTTTTCCAAAAATCCAAGTTTTTTTTCAAAAATATTTAAAAATTCATTTTCATTAGAGAAAACATAGCAATTATTGCCACAATGTCCTATTATTCCTTGTACTTCTGGATGATTTTTGTCTCCAGCTACAAGTACAATATTTCCATCCTCAGTTTCTTTATTTACAATTTTATGTATTCTCGCCACAAACGGACATGTTGCATCAACGTAATTATTACCAAGCTCATTTAATTTGCAATATATATCTTTACTTACGCCATGAGAACGTATAATTAAAGTTTCATCTCTTTTTAAATTATTTAAATCTTCTATAATTTTTACAGATTTTCGCTCCAAGTCATTTACAACATCTTTATTATGAATTATTGGACCTAAAGTAACGACTTTTTTATTTTTTTCAATTTCTTTATAAACCAATTTTATTGCTCTATCTACTCCAAAACAAAATCCAGCAGATTTTGCAATTTTAATCTCATACATCTAAATTTTCTCCTTCAACTAAATATTTGAGCGAACTTCCAATTTTATTTTTTATTGACTTCAAATCTTTAGTTCTTGCATTTTCGTTAAATTCAATTTCTTTTGCAGATATTGGTTTACCATATTTAATAGTTACTTTTTTTCTAAATGACAACTTGTCTTCAAAAACTATTCCTACTGGAATAACATTTACTCCTGCTTTTGCAGCAATTAAAGCAACACCAGACTTAATTCTTGAAACTTTTCCATCTTTTGATCTAGTTCCTTCTGGAAATATTACTAAGTTTGAACCTTTATTTAATCTTTTTATTGCTTCATTTATTACTTCCATATCCCCTTTTCCTCTTTGTACTGGAAAAGCACCTAACAATTTTATTAATCGTCCAAAAAAGAAATTTTTAAATAGTTCTTCTTTCGCCATAAAAGAAAATTTTTTAGGAACATTTAAAGCAATAAAAACAGGATCTGCATAACTCCTATGGTTACTTGCATATATATAACCACCTTCTCTAGGTATATTTTCTAGACCTTCAAAAGAAATGTTATAGTAAAATTTAAAACATAATTTCAAAATTTGCCTAAAAATAAAATACATATTTTCACCTCTATATTTTAAGAATCAAAGATTTAATAGTATCTACTACTTCTAAAATTGACATTTTTGTAGAATCAATTTTAATTGCATCATTGGCACATTTAAGCGGTGCAACTGCACGATTGCTGTCATTTTCATCACGCTCTATTATTTCTTTTAAAATTATTTCAAAATCAACTTGCATTGATTTTGCTGTCAATTCATCGTATCTTCTCTTAGCTCTCTCTTTTGCATCAGCGGTTAAAAATATTTTCAAATCTGCAGTTGGTAATATCACTGTTCCAATATCTCTACCATCCATAATTATGTTATTTTCAGAAGCTATTTTCTTTTGTAAATCAAGTAAAAACTTTCTTACAGATGGATGTGCTGAAACATTTGATGCACCCATAGAAATTTCTGGGGTACGAATCAAATCAGAAACATCCTCCTCATTTAAAAAAACTCTTTGTTCATTATTTATAAATTTTATTTCCAAAACTATTTGTGGTAATAATACAGATATTTCATCCTCTATTTTTGTATTTGCTTTATTTTTTAGAGAAAAAAAAGCAATGGCTCTATATAAAGCACCTGTATCCACATATATAAAATTTAATTCCTTTGCTATCTTTTTTGCAATAGTACTTTTACCTGCTCCTGCTGGACCATCTATAGCAACATTTATTACTTTCATCAAAACACTTCCTTTACATTTTAATTAATTTAACACCAACTGTTACTATTCAGCCATATGTATAAGGTAGAGATATTTTACCGAAGGTCCAAGGCGATAGGAAAGCTCGGTTGACTCCGCAGAGTCGAAATCCTTACAAAACAGTAACCTTTACCTTTAGAGACTGAATAGTAACCATCATCTCAAATTGGTAAATTCAAACCTGCAAGATAACCAGTTGAAAAGGCAATTTGTAGATTAAACCCACCTGTATATGCATCAACATCCATTACCTCACCTGCAAAAAATAATCCTGATACTTTCTTTGATTCCATAGTTTTAGGATTAATTTCTTTTACTGATACTCCACCACTTGTTATTATAGCTTCTTCTAAAGGTCTAAAACCTTTGATATTTAGAGAGAAATTTTTAAGGAGGAAAACAAAATCTTGTCTCTGTTCTTTTGTTATTTGATTTACCTTCAAATCTCCTGGTATGCCTGATAATTTTACTATTGTAGGAATAATCTTAGTTGGAAGTAATGTATGTAGAGAGTTTATAAAGTTCTTGTTTGTTGCATCAGCAAAATCACGCTGTATTCTTTTATCAAGTTGTTCTATGGATAAAGCAGGTTTTAAATCTATTTTTATAGTGAACTTATTTTGTTTAAATTCTCTAATATGGGAACTTGCACTTAAAACCAATGGGCCAGATACACCAAAATGAGTAAATAACATCTCTCCTAATTCCTTATATATACATTTTTCTTTTTCATATAGAGAAAGTGTAATATTTTTCAAAGATAATCCCATCATGTTTGAACAATATTTTTCTACAATTTCTATTGGAACTAATGATGGAACAAGCTCTACAATTGTATGTCCTGCTTGCTTTGCGAATTTATAACCATCACCAGTAGAACCAGTAGATTGGTATGATTGACCACCTGTTGCTATTAAAACAGAATTTGCAAATACTTTTTCATTATTTTCAAGTTTTACACCCATGCATTTTCCATTTTCAAGAATTAATTCCCTTACTGTTTGTTCTTTTAAATTTATATTATTTTTATTAAATTCACGTTCTAAAGCATCAACTATATCTTTTGCTTTATCAGATGCAGGGAAAACCCTATTTCCACGTTCCGTTTTAAGAGGCACCCCTAAGTTTATGAAAAAATCCATAACATCTTGAGGTGAGAACTGAGAAAAAGCACTGTATAAAAATCTTGCATTTGTTGGAACATGATTTATTAATTCATTTGTATCACAATTATTTGTTATATTACATCTACCTTTTCCTGTAATCAGAAGTTTCTTACCTAATCTACCGTTTTTCTCTATTACCAAAACTTTTTTCCCAAGTCTAGTAGCTACAATAGCAGCAATAGAACCTGCTGCTCCTCCGCCAATTATTATAGAATCATATTTCATATATCAAGCCCCTTAGTCTTTCGATTTTTCATAAACGTCATGCTCATCCCAAATTTGCTCTAGCCTTTCAAAATTTGATTTTAAATCCTCTTGTTTTTTTATACTAATAGCAATTATTAAAGCATTAAGAAGACTTAATGGTGCAACAAATGAATCAACAAATGATAACATATCACTTCTAGCTAATAGTAAATGTGTTGCAAATTCAGCAATAGGCGAAAACTCACTATCTGTAACAGAAATAACGTTTGCTTTCATACTTAAAGCATATTTTAAAGCTATTGCAGTTTGTTTTGAATATCTCGGAAAACTAATTCCTATAACCACATCATTTTTGTCTATATGAAATAACTGCTGTAATAACTCGCTTGTACCAGAAGCATTTAAAAGCTTTACATCTTCAAACATTACATTAAAATAATAATTCAGAAACCTTGCAAGAGGTTCTGCACTTCTTGAACCAATTATATATATTTTTTTTGCATTTAAAATAGTTTCGACTGATCTATAAAACTCTTTTTTTGATGTTTGCTCTTTGGTAAGTTCAATTCTTTCTATGTCTAAATCAAGAACCTTGTCTAAAATATCCTCACTTCCTATTTGAGTTGAAGCTATTTCTATACGTTGAATTGAAGTGAGCCTTGTTCTCATTATATCTCTTATGGACTGTTGAAAAGATGGATAACCATCAAAACCTAACTCTGTAGCAAATCTAACAACGGTAGATTCACTTATTCCAACCGTAGAACCCAATTTTGAAGCTGTCATAAATGACGCTTTATCATAATGTTCAAGAAGATAATCCGCTATTTTTTTATGACCTTTTGACATATCATTATATTTTTCTTTTAGTATATTAAAAATTTCATTTTTCAAATAAAATCCACCTTTATTGATATTTAGTTAAAATAAAAATTTATTTTTTCCATAAAGAATTTTGAAGATTAACTGCATTTTCACGTCTTTTTGATGTTTCTCTTACATTCACAATATATTTACCATTTATAAACACCAGTACGTCCCCTTCTTTGGCATATATAGGAATCAATGTAATGGGTACTTTAATATTTTTTTTATCTTCTTCTAAAACAGCTACATTTCCCTCTATTCTTTCAAGTATTATCATAAAATATAGCCTCCATTTTAATTTTTTTTCAAATCCGAATAAACCTCTAAATCATAACCATTTGACAAAAACACAATATTACCATTTATATCTGTTCTATAAATATTTTTTGAATATGAGGCGAATTTTTCAATAGTTTTTTCACTAGGATGATTATAAGAGTTACCTTCTCCACACATAACAACAAAATATTCGGGCATAATTTTTTCTAAAAAATCATTACTTGATGAAGAGGAACTACCATGATGTCCAGCTTTTAAAACATCTACATCTCGAAGTAATTTATCGTTTAACATTTCTTTTTCAACTTTTGTCTCCGCATCTCCACACAGCAAAAAATTATTATTTTTATGATTTAAATTAATAACTACTGAATAATCATTTAAATCATCATAATCATTTCCTTTAGGACTAAGAATTTCAAAAGATGATGAACCTAAATCATATTTATCTCCTACTCTTGCTGGAGTTAAAAACATTCCTTTTTTTGAAATTGATTCTAAAAATTCATAATAAATTTGAGTTGTAGGAACTTTTTCATCAATTATTTCTGGTACAATTACTTCTGACACTTGAAAATTTTCAATTATATATGAAAGTCCTCCAATATGATCAGAATGCGGATGAGTTGCAATTATATAGTCTAGTTTTTCAACTTTATTTTCTTTTAAATATAAAGTAACTTCTTCACCTTTATTTCTTTCACCTGCATCTATAAGAACATTTTTATCTTTTGATTTAATTAAAATACTATCCCCTTGTCCAACATCAATAAAATGTACTGAAACATCAGCATCAACAGAACTATTATCCATAAGTTTCAATTTAATCATTAAATCTTGATATGTAAACATTTCAGTTTTATCTAAAATTGCTAATAAAAAAATATTTAGTAAGATAACTATAAAAAATACAAAACTAATTTTCTTCTTTATTTTTTTCTTTTTTGACCTTTCCACTTATCATTTTCACCCTTTTCAATTTTATTGTTTTTTGTTTTTTCATTAGCAATTGGTGAAATTAATGACTTAGAAGACGTTCCAATTAAATCTTTTCTTCCAGCTATTTTTAAAGCTTCAGCTACCAAATTTTTGTTCTGAGGTTTAAAGTATTGTAGTAAAGCTCTTTGCATTGACTTCTCTTTTTGAGTTTTAGGAACATAAACTTTTTCCATTGTGTATGGATCTAACTCAGTATAAAACATACAAGTAGATATAGTTCCAGGAGTTGGATAAAAATCTTGAACTTGTTCAGGTCTTATATTATTCTCTTTTAAAAACAATGCTAATTCAACTGCATCTTTTAAGGTTGAGCCTGGATGTGAAGACATAAGATATGGAATTAAATATTGCTCTTTATTGATCCCTTTAGTAATATTATAAAATTTATCTTGAAAAGCTTTATATGCATCAATATGTGGTTTACCCATCTTGTCAAGTACTTGAGCTGTACAGTGCTC
>JAEXNS010000281.1 GCA_023439605.1 Bacillota bacterium
AACTTCCTGAATAAGCTGTTCCGCTTGCTATAACAGGATATGACTGTGCTTCACCCTGATCATATTGTAAACATAATTCAAACTTTTGTTGTCCATATGTTTGATTTTTATATGAAGCCCATCCTGATATATGATATGTGCTTCCAGCAACTAGAGTGTCTGTTTCAAGTAACGCTCCATTCCATATTTCTGTTCTGCCAGTAACCAAGAGTGATGTTGAACTTCCATCATGTGCATAATCGGTAGATAATTCAACAACCGCGTCTCCTCTTCCTGCCCATCCTGACAAACCATCTTCAAAAGTATGATTAAAAAGCTCAGGTGTGCTCGCAAAAAAAGGTTCTACTCCTAAACCTGAAATCAGTAGTGCTGCACTTGTAAGTGTAGCAATAATTTTTTTCATAATAATTCCCCTAACATATATTTTGATTTCAAAATCAATAAAAATCAAAAAGTTTACAAATATATTTATTTATGCATTTTTTACATAAACAAAATGAATTTTTAATGATTTATATTTATATTATATCAATTTTTTAATGATTTGTACATTATTTTTTTAAATTTATAATAATTTTTTTAATTAATTTTATTTACTGTATATTTACAACACGAACATAATGCCTTAATGCATAGGTTCCATCATGTGATTCTCCTGAAAAAATTGAAGACATATCACGTACACGCATAATTCTAACTAAACCTGCATTTATAAGTATTTCTGATATCATTTCTCTTATTTGAATGCTAAATGATAACCTTTACTTCAAAATGGTAATATCATTTCATTTTCCAAATCAACAAAACCAAATTTTTCATATAATTTTCTGCCCATATCAGTTGCCTCTAGACTTATGTAAAATACTCCTCTATTCTTTGCATCTGATATTAGAAGATTTAAAGCCTTATTTGCTATACCTCTTCTTCTATAATCAATTTCAGTATACATATTCATTATGTATGCTTTCTTACCAATTGGATTACAATATGTAGGCATAACATTAAAATAACTAATTCCTGCTGTTCCAACAAATTTTTTATTATCAAAAATCAAAAAAGCTGTATGCATATCATTTAATAAAGCTTTTTTATAATATTCATAAGTTTCCTTTTTTACAATGGACATATTTACAGTGTCATCTAAATTATTTGCGATTTTAAGTACCTTTATTCTAGTTTCAGTCAAAAAATCCAAATCATTTATTGTTGCTTTTTTATAATTTATATTCATTTTTAACCTCATTCACTTTTTATAATTTTTAATTATACTATAAATTAATTCAATTGTAAATATTTCATTTATTATCTTTTCTCTAAAAAAAGCAACTTCAAATTGTTTGATATACTAAATTTTATATATATTATACATTTTATGTTGACAATTAACCAAGATTACTATATAATATACTTGAATTTACAAGGTATATTTTTCAATTAAAATACAATAATTAAAAGGATGGTTAATATGAAAGTAAAAAAAATTATATCTGGATTAATAGCATTTACAACAGTAACTTCTTTTTTATCCTTTATGCCTGTTTTAAACCCTTCTGCTGAAACTTTACCTGCAAATTTTATACTAGGAGATATAGATTCAGATAATAAAATCACTGTTAAAGATCTACTTATGTTAAAACAATCAATGGTTGAAACTTTAACACTAAACGATGAACAACTTTTAAAAGCTGACTTAACCCAAGATGGGAAAATAACTATGGTAGATTTAGTTATGTTAATGAAAACAATTTTAGACGAACCCAAAATAGAAATACTTCCACCTCAATTTTCTGTTCAAAGTGGTTTTTATGATGAGAATTTTCAACTGGAAATTATTAATTCAGATAGTGATTTAAAAATTTACTATACATTAGATGGTACTAAACCAACAACTGCTTCAACTGAATACAAAGAAGAAATAAATGTTTCTGACCGCTCGAATGAAGATAATATATATGCTTCATTAAAAGGAATGAGTCCATATGAAATAGATTTAAATAAAAAAGTTGCGAAATCAACTGTTGTTAGAGCAATTTCTGTTGATAAAGATGGTAATACAAGCCCCATAGTTAACAGTACTTATTTTGTAGGAGAAAATTTCACAAACAAATATAAAGATTATTCTGTAATTTCGTTAATAACAGATCCTGAAAACCTATTTGATTATGAAAAAGGAATTTATACACAAGGTAAAATCTATGACCAATGGGTTCAGGGCGGAGGGGATCCTACTGACGAAAATAAATGGGAGTTCCCAGGTAACTATATGCAAAAAGGAGAAGAGTGGGAACGACCTGTTTATATAGAGTTTTTTGACAATGATAAAAAAATAGGCTTTTCTCAAGATATGGGCATAAGATTACAAGGAAATGCAACTAGATCATATATGCAAAAAAGCTTAAAACTATATGCAAGAGAGGAATATGGTAAGAAAACGGTAAAATACAATCTTATTCCTAATAATTTAAAAGAGTCTGATACTTCTCAAGAGATAAACGAATATAAAAGGTTTATTTTAAGAAATGGTGGAAATGATGCCGAATATACAAAAATGAGAGATACCTTTATACAAAACCTTGTAAGCGATAGAAGCTTCTCAACTCAAGCATCCCGACCTACAATAACATTTATAAACGGCGAATATTGGGGTGTATATAACATAAGAGAAGATTTTAATGATGATTATATAAAATATCATTATGATATCCCTAAAGATGATGTTATAATGATGGAAAACTGGTATTTGGAAGAAGGTATTGTTGGAGAAGATGAAGGATATTATTATGGACTACTGGATTGGATAAGAAAAAATGATTTATCTTTAGCTGAAAATTATAAACAAGCATGTGAAATGATTGATATTGAAAGTCTAATTAATTATTCTTGCTCTGAAATATATATCGGAAATAAAGATTGGATGAATAATGTAAATAACATTAGAATGTGGCGTTCACGAAGTGTTACGGATAAGCTATACCAAGATGGTAAATGGAGATGGATGATGTATGACACAGAAATGTCTTTAGGTTTATATGACGAGGGAAATTATACACAGGACACACTTAAGCAGGCAATTAGTTCAGATTTAATAGTACCTGAAATAGGATACTATGATGATCATATTGTTATTTTAAGTAATCTAATGAAAAATCCTGATTTTAAAAAGAAATTTGTTGTAACTTTCATGGATTTAGCAAATGAAAACTTCAAGTATGAAAATGCAGTTAAAAAACTCGATGAAAAGATTGCCATGTATAAACCAGTAATGCAGGAACAATATGAACGATTTGGTCCTGCTTGGGTAAATAAATGGTATACTCCTGAAATCACATTTTTTGATGAAGAAGTTGGTTATATTAAAAAATTCCTAAAAAATAGAGGGGATTTTTCTATTCAAATGTTTACAGATAATTTAAATTTAAGTGGAAAAACTGCAAATGTTAAACTTAATTTAAATGATATAGATGCAGGGAAAATAAAAGTAAATACTATTTATCCAACCTTTAATGATGGTTCTTGGAGTGGAAAGTATTTCATAGATTATCCAGTAGAAATATCTGCAAGTCCAAAGACAGGATATAAATTTATTGGATGGCAAGGTGCAAGTGAAAGTACAGAAAAGAATATAACAGTTAATTTTACAGAGGACATAACTTTAACAGCAATTTTTGAAAAAATTAAATAATCGTTAAATAGTAATAAAAAAAGAAGATATTAATTATCTTCTTTTTTTATAAAATCATAAAAAGCTATATTTAAATCAGTAGGTTTTTCAATTCCATCAACAATACCTTTGTCAGTATATTGCCATATTTTAAAATCATAAATCATTCTTGGTAAACTTGCATAATGAGCTAGCCACATATCATACTTGGCTAATTTTCCAATATCATAATCTCTATTCAAGAAGTTTGGTGAACCATAATACATAACTTTGTAACCCGAATTTTGAATTTTATCACAAAATACATAACATAAATCGGTTAGAACTGACTTATCCACACCATTAGTTCTTGCATTTGGTTTATCAGTATAGTATTCCCAATCATATACAACAGGATAATTAAACTGATAATCTTTTATATTTGATAAAACAAATTCCGCTTCCTCACTCGCTTCTTCAACAGTAAGTGCTTGAGAAAAAAAATACACTCCAACCTCTATTCCAGCTTCTAATGCTCCTTGCATATTTTGATGAAAATTATTATCTAAGAATAATCCACCTTCTTCATACCCCCTATATCCTACCCTAATAAATGCAAAATCTACACCAAAATTTTTGACTTTTTGCCAATCAATATCTTTTTGATGTTGTGATACATCAATTCCAAACAAGGAGGTTTTTATACCATTTTCGTAATATTCTTTTTTCCCATTTACATCAATTAAATTATTAAAATCATAGTTATGTTTTGGAATTTTAATATCTGGTGAAATATAGTGAGACTTGTTACCACTCGTATAATATTTCAAATAATTTTCTGAATTTTTTATAGTTAAATTATATGTAATTATTACTACAAAAAACATAAAAAGAATATTTGAAAAACCTCTTTTTAAATTTTTTGATCTTTTAATTTTCATCACGCTCCGCTTTATTGCCTTTTAAATTTTATAACTTCGATCCTTTAGTTCCACCTAATTTTACTCCTGCCAAAATATTCGTTTCAAAGGAGTATGAAATATCTTTATTTTCTCTATCTCTTTTTAATGATAAACTTATCATTTTATCAAGCAATTGTGAATACTTTACTCCAACTGGTTCCCAAAGATAAAAGGCTAGTGAGCCTGGAATTGTATTTATTTCATTTACCCAAATTTTATTTGTTTGAGTATTTATCATAAAATCTATTCTTGAAACACCATTGCATCCCAAGCATTTAAAAGTTTCTACGGCCAGCTTTCTAATATCATCTCTCATTTCTTTTGAAATATCTGCTGGTAACTTTCTCTTAAGCGAAGTCATTCCAGATGATTTTGCACCACCATCTTTTGAGCCGTTTGACATATACTTATCTTCATAACTTAAAATTTCATCTGTATTTACAGGTTCTTCGCACTCAGATGCTTCAGCATCTTCAAAATCACCCAATACTGAACAATTTACTTCTTTTAAATTTTCAACCACTTTTTCTATCAACAATTTATTTGCAAATTGAAACGCATATTCTATCGCATCTTTTAAACTTTCTTCATCTTTAGCTTTTTTTATACCTATACTTGAACCTAAATTTATCGGTTTAACAATTACAGGATAACTTAATTTATTTTCTATTTTTTCGATATTTTCCACAGAATTTAAATTATAATTTTTTATATCTATAAGAATGCAATCTAAAACTGGAATTCCATTGTCTTTTAAAACCGTTTTCATAACATATTTATCCATACCAACTGCTGAAGATAAAACATCACAGCCAACAAAAGGAATTGAAAGAGTCTTAAAATATCCTTGTAATGCACCATCCTCAACATTTGTACCATGTACTATTGGAAATGCAACATCTATATAATCTAAAATGTTATTACCAAACTTTTTAAAAGGGTATCTTACTATGTTTAATTTATTATTTTCATTTATAAGTATTACTTTTTGACTTTTTGACAATAAATTTTTAACGTTTTGATATTCATCTATCTTACTTATATCTTCACCTACATACATATCATTGTTTTTAGTTATATATATTGGAATAATATCATATTTACTTTTATCAAAAGCACCTATCGCCTGAATAGCAGATATTATAGAAACCTCATGCTCTACACTTTTACCACCAAAAAAAACTCCAACTTTTATTTTCATAGAAAACGTCCTCTTTCAATAATAAAATAATTTTTTTAATATGACTAAAAATTATCTGGTAAATCATTTTCAAGTAATACTACCT
>JAEXNS010000016.1 GCA_023439605.1 Bacillota bacterium
ATTTGTATATTCTATAAGTAGGCTTTTGTCTATATAAATATCAGAATTTAATGACTTCTTAAAATTAGTCTCAATTGGATTAAGGTATATCCCCATTTTTATCACTCCTATCATTATTTATAGTATACTATAATTTTAGATATTATTCAACAACCAGCCTACAATAAATATAATACAAAAGACATAATACATGCATTTCACCGCTTATATTATGTCTTTATAAATTTATTTTTTTAGTTCATTTAATAAAATTGATATATTAAATGAACTAAAAAGTTTTTTATTTTTATTATTCAGCATTTACAGACCCAACAGAAACTAGAACTTCCGAAATAAGATTTGCTGGAAGTTGTTCATATCTAACAAAATCATATTCAAAATATCCCATTCCTCTTGTTACCTGTCTTAAATAAAGTGTGAAATCCTGCATTTCTTTCATCGGAACTTCTGAAAGTATTTCAGTCATTCCCTTTTTAACTGGATTCATACCTAGCATTCTTCCACGTCTTTTATTTAGTTCTCCCATTACATCCCCTGTATTTTCATCTGGAACCACTACAGATAGGTTTCCTATTGGTTCAAGCATTACAGGATCGGCTTTCTTTAAACCCTCTCTATATGCTATAGATGCAGCCATTTTAAATGCCATTTCAGAAGAATCAACCGGATGATAAGAACCATCTACAAGTATCGCTTTTAATCCTACTACTGGACAACCAGCAAGAACTCCTTTTTTCATGCTCTCCTGTAAGCCTTTTTCTACTGCTGGGAAATAATTTTTAGGTACCGCACCACCAAATACTTTTTCCTCAAACACAAGTTCATCACTTATACAAGGTTCAAATTCTATCCAAACATGTCCAAATTGACCATGTCCGCCAGTTTGCTTTTTATGTTTACCTTCTACCTTAACTTTTTTCTTTATTGTTTCTTTATATGCAATTTTAGGAACACTTAAAACAACATCTATACCGAATTTTGACTTTAGTTTTGAAACTGTTACCTCAAGATGTTGTTCACCTAAACCACTTAAAATTTGTTCTTTTGTAGATAAGTCCATTGCATAACTTAAAGTCAAATCTTCATCAAGTATTTTTTGTATACCTGAAGAAATCTTACCTTCATCACCTTGTGATTTTGCTTGTAAAGCCATTGCATAACAAGGTTTTGGAAAGTTTATTTTTTCAAATTCAATAACTCTTGAAGCATCGCAAATTGTATCTGAAGTTGAAATTTCCAACTTAGTAGCAACAACTATATCTCCTGCCACAGCAACATCTACTTCTTCTTGCTTTTTACCTAAAAGATTATATATCTTACCTAACTTATCTACTTTACCATCTTTAGCGTTTACAAACTCTTTTCCTGATTGTAATTTACCAGATAAAACTTTAATATAAGACATTTTACCCACAAATGGATCAACTGCAGTTTTAAAAACAAAAGCAGATAAAGGTTCGTTTTCATCACATTTTATTTTAGCTTCTTCACCGCTCAATAAATTTGGTATATACATTTCACTTGCAGATGGAAGTAACAGTTGAAACTCTTTTAAGAGCATATCTATTCCAGCTAGAGTAGTATTTGAAACACATACTACAGGTGTTATAATACCTTTATTCATTCCCTTATGTATGCCCTCTATCAATTCTTTTTGAGTGAACTTTTCCCCCTCAAAAAACTTTTCCATTAGTTCATCATCAGTTTCAGCAACCGCCTCACTAATAGCTTGATATAATCCGTCTAATCTGTAATCCATTTTATCAGACAAATCACCGGCTGGCATTTCTGTTTCAACAGCTTTACCTTTTTCATCATATTTATATGCTTTCATTTCGATTAAATTGATATATCCATCTATTTCCGAATTTCTAATTATAGGAACAACTACAGGGCAAACCGTAGGGCCAAAAACTGTTTTCAAGTCAGTCAATGTATTGTAAAAATTTGAATTTGGATCATCTAACTTAGTTATAACAAACATTTTTGATTTTCTTAAATCAGTAGCCAAGTTATAGGCTTTTTGAGTGCCTACTTTTACTCCTGATTTTCCTGATACTGCAATCAAAACTGTATCAGCAGCATTTATTCCTTCATAAACACTACCCTCAAAATCAAATAATCCAGGAGTATCTATTAGATTGATTTTTATATCTTCATAATTAAAATTAGCCAGAGAAGTATTGATAGAAACTTTTCTCTTTATTTCTTCTGCATCATAATCACAAATAGTATTACCTTCAGATGTTTTGCCAAGTCTATCTGTCAACCCTACTCTAAATAGTAATGCTTCTGCTAGTGATGTTTTTCCTGCACCGCTATGTCCAGCCAATGCAATATTTTTAATTTTTACTGCGTCAAATTTGCTCATATTATTCATATCTCCCTTACCTGTTATTATATACAATTAAGATAATAAATATTATAACACTTTCCGCTATTTATTACAACCATTTAATTAAATTTTTACAAATCCCCTAAAATAACATTTTTGTTTTTATACATATTCACCAAATTTCAATCTTATAACTTGCTTTTTTCAAATATTAATGCTATTTTAATAACGAACTTCAAATAAAAAAACGCTGATAAATCAGCGTTTTTTTATTGTCTAAGATAAACTCCATTTTCTTCAATATAATTATCCAAATCTTCTCTAGCTTCTTCCACCCAACTTTTACTATCTTCATCTCTATTTTCTACTAAAACTATTTTTTCCGATTCCATATTCTTCACCTCCAAAAAACATAGCAAGGACACGAAAAAATCATCGCACCCTTGCTATTAAATTTTAATTATAGTTTAAATTAAGCTTGTCCAGCTGAACCGAATAGTTCCATTTTTTCTTTTACTGTAGCTTTTATTGCTTCAAATCCTGGAGCTAAAAGCTTTCTAGGATCAAATCCTTTTCCTTGTGTATCTTTACCAGCTTCAATATATTTTCTTGTAGCTTCTGCAAAAGAAAGTTGGCATTCTGTGTTAACATTGATTTTTGCAACGCC
>JAEXNS010000068.1 GCA_023439605.1 Bacillota bacterium
AGTCTATACTGTCAGATAAAAGTTCTGAATTATCTGCACACAACTTTGTCAATTCAACTATTATCCTATCTATTTCTTCCTGCTCTTTTATTTTTAAAATTCTTATATCATTATTTGCATCTACTACTGACATAGGTTCAATAAAAAGTGTCTGCCCTGTTGCAGATGTATCATGTACCAAACCTTGGACATCACCTTTATGTTCAGCTTTAACCGGCAAAACAAATCTACCATCTCTCATGGTGATAATGTTATCCTGCAAACATTTTTGCATAGTAGTAGATTTTATCATTTTATCAAGAACTGATCTTAGTTTTAATCCAGATTGAGCTATTTTTCTGCGTATAGATGCTAGTTCAGAACTAGCTGCATCTGAAAGTTCCTCTTCGGATAATATAGATGTTTCTAATCTATCAAGAAGATGATTATTTGGTATGACTCTTGAAAATAAATAATCTAAATCTGTTTCGATTTCACTACAATGCTTATGCCAATTTGATATCATATTTATTTGTTTTAATGAATTTGCTACTTCTAGTAAATCCTTCAAAGAAAGTCTTGAGCCAGCTTTTGCTCTGGACAAATGATTATTTATATTTTTAAAATTGATAAATGGAGGTGAACCAAATTTAATGCTTAAATCAAAAGCATTTAAAGCCTTATTAACTTCACTTTTTACAGTATCAAAATCATGATTAGGGACTGTTTCCCTAATCATCGTTTTTGTCTGTTCATTTGAAGCTTCTAAAGCCAGCATCTCCAAAACTTTATCTAGTTCTAAAATTTTAAAATATTTATTCATATTGTTGCATATCCTCTTGTTTTTTCTTAATTCTTTTTTATTGATTTATAAAAATCAAGGGTTTTAAATTTTCGTCCCAAATGACTTAATAAATAACTCTCTGATATATATGCAAGCTTATTTTGGCTTAATGGTGAAATTGTGAAATTGAAAATTTTACTAAAATCACTTAATAAAATATATCTCAAAGCATGGAGTACTGAATCAGTTAAACTTATTGATGTAAGTTCATCAAAATCATTATAACAATTTTGACAATAAATTCCTCCATTTTCAACAATAAAAAACATTTTATCATCTAGGTATATATTACAACATCCACATCCAATAACATTTGGCATCATACCTATTTCAGCCATAAGTCTAAGTTCAAATATACTCTTTAATAAAATTTCTTCCCTTTTCCCAATTGACAAAAAATGTATTGTATTTAAAAACAATTTTAATATTTCACTATTTTTTTCTCCGCACACTGTAAAAGAGATTAACTCTGAAAAATATGATACCAATGATAATTTATCAATATCCTGCCTTATACCATAAAAAATTTTTATAGGTTCACAACTGTTTAGATAATATTTATCTTTCTTGATTTCTAAACAAAATTTAGAATAAGCAAATAACTGCGTGGAAGAAGAATTTTGGCTATTTATTTTTTTTGATCCTTTAACCATTATTTCTATAACTCCATAATTATCTGTTAGGATATCAACAAATTTATCGTTTTCACCAAAATTTTTTTCCCTTATAACTATTCCATTTGTAGTAATCATATTTACATACCCTCACAATACTTATCTTTGTTGAAAGTGAGTATATTTTTTAAAAAACTATATTTTAAACTCATCTTTTAGTCCCATATTTTTAATTAATCCATCTCTGTTTCGCCAATCTTCCTTAACTTTTACCCAACATTGAAGATTTACTTTTATTTGAAAAAATTCCTCTAATTCAACTCTAGCTAAAGAAGCCGCCTTTTTTAACATTGTACCATTTTTACCAATAACAATGCCTTTATGTGATTCCTTTTCACAATAAATATTTGCTGTTACATCTAAAATTTCTTTTTCTTCTCTTTCTTTCATTTGTTCAATTACAACTGCTATACCATGAGGAACTTCATCATTTAATAAATTTAATAGTTTTTCTCTTACAATTTCAGCAGCAATTACCTTTTCAGGTTGATCTGTAATTGTATCTTCTGAAAAGAAGTGCGGACTTTCTACAGCAAGTTTCATTGCTTCCTCAAAAACTAAGTCTATTCCATCCGAATTTAATACGCTTATTGGTATCAACGCTTCAAACTCAAATTCTGAATTTAATGTCATCATAGTAGATACAAGTTCAGATTTATCTTTTAACAAATCTATTTTGTTTAAAATTAAAACCACTGGTGTTTTTGAATTGTTTAAAGATTTTATCATTTCTTTTTCCTGAACCCCTAATCTTCGTGTACAATCCATCATAAAAAACACTGCATCTATATCGCTTGCAGATTCTCTAATTGTATTTAACATATACTGGCTTAACTTGTTTTTTGCTTTATGTAAACCAGGTGTATCTATAAATACAAGCTGTGTTTCATCTTTATTTACAACACCTGTAATCTTTGTTCTTGTTGTCTGTGTTTTTTCACTAACTGAAGCTATTTTTTCACCAATTAATAAATTAAGCAATGAAGATTTCCCAGAATTTGTTCTCCCTGCAATTGTAATGAAAACTGTTTTAGTCATTAATAATCCCCGTTCTAAATAATTTAATCGTTATTAGAAACAACAAAAGTAACATCTCTTGATATTCCTAAAATCTCTAGTACTTCTTCTTCTTTTTCTCTCATTTTTCTTTCATCCAAAGAACTGGTTTCATGATCATAACCTAATAAATGCAACATTGAATGAACTGTTAAAAAACCAATTTCTCTTTCTAATGAATGGCCAAAATTTTCAGCTTGTTTAAAAGCGGTTTCCAATGAAATAACTATATCACCCAAAACCACTGCTCCAGTTTCAGCGTTTATCTCATAATTATCATTTTCATTTAAAGGAAAAGATAAAACATCTGTTACTGAATCCTTGTTTCTATAAGTTTTATTTAGGTTTTTTATTTCATTATTCGAAACAAAAGTTACACTTACTTCTGTATCTTTTTCAAATTTTTCAGTAGTTAAAACGGCTTGACAACAACGTCTAATTAACAATCTTATCCCAACTGGTATCTTGATTTTATTTTGATTATTTCTGATATATGCTTTTAATTTAGCCATTTTTATTTTTCTTCCCTTCTTCATTGTACTTTTCATAAGCATTTACTATTTCTTGAACTAGTTTATGTCTAACAACATCTTTATCTGTGAATTTTTGTATAGAAATATCTTCGATATTTTTCAAAACTTTCATAGCTTCTATTAATCCAGATTTTTTACTTGCTGGTAAATCTATTTGTGTAATATCTCCAGTTATAACCATCTTGCTATTTTCCCCCAGTCTTGTTAAAAACATTTTTATTTGTTCTGGAGTTGTATTTTGTGCTTCATCCAATATTATAAAAGCATTATCTAAAGTTCTTCCTCTCATATATGCTAGAGGTGCTACTTCAATAGAACCTCTTTCCATATGCTTTTGAAACACCTCTGCACCAAACATTTCAAATAAACCATCGTATAATGGTCTTAGATATGGGTCAACTTTATCTTGCAAATCACCAGGTAAAAATCCTAAACTTTCACCGGCTTCGACTGCTGGCCTAGTTAATATTATTTTATTTATCTCATGGGATTTAAATGATTTTACTGCCATAGCTACAGCTAAATAGGTCTTTCCAGTACCAGCAGGACCAACACCTATAATTATAGTTTTCTCTTTTATAGCATTTATGTATTTTTGTTGCCCTACTGTTCTTGGTCGAACCGGTTTTCCAGATGAATTCAAACATATAGAATCCGCTATTAAAGATTTTAATTCTTCGTCAGCACCATCTGCTATCATAGATGAAACATACCTGACTGTATGCTCTGAAGTTTTTTCACCTTTTTTATATAAAGAACTTATAGTGTTAATAGCGTTTATAGCTTGATCAACACTTTTTTCTTCACCTATAATCTTCATTTCACTTCCTCTTGTTACGATATAAACATTATATTTTTTTTGTATAGCATTTATATTTACATCACAATTTCCAAATAAATCGGATATTTGTTCTGGATCATGAATTTTTATGGTTTTTTCGACCATATTTACCCTCTTTCCTATTTTTATGTTTTAAATATATGAGCATTTACATAAATAATTATATCATATTTATAATAAATTTTAAAGATTTATTTTTATATTAAGATAAATTTGCTCAAAATTATCATTATACTATTGAAATGTATCTGTTATTTAGCTAAATTAACTATATACACAATTATTTTAAACAATTTAAGCTTTATTTATAATTATGTATACTTTTTATAGGTTTTTAATTTATTAAATTTGTTAAAAAAATCTTTACAAATAATTTTTTTCGTGTTACAATTTGTTTATTAGTATAATACAAAATAATATTTACAAAAAGTAAATATTATTTATAAATTCAAAAATCATACAAATTATCATAACATTTTAGATATATCTTTGAAAAACAAATAAAAATCACTGTTTATTTTGATGATTTTTACATAACCACTAGACATCTTTATAAAAAAATGATATAATTATTACAATAAGCATTCGGAAATTTATGACTACGTGTTTTCATTTTTATGCGAAAGGAATGATTTAATGAAAATTTCAAATATATTTGAAAAAACCGGCAAATATTTTGGCAATACCATAAAACCTAAATGCCAATATTGTGAATTCGGAAATCGAACAAAGGATGGGAAAAAAATACTTTGTGAAAAAGTTGGTATGGTTAATTTCGATTATTCTTGTTCAAAATTCGAATACTCACCATTAAAAAGAATACCAATAAAGCAACTAGAAATTCCAGGAAACATAGACGAAGACTATATTTAAAACACATAAAACTTGACTGTTTAAAAAACAGCCAAGTTTTTGATGATTATTACCATATTTTTATTTTCAACATTTATTTGTACAAAATGAATAATTTAAATATCCTTAAATATTTTTATTATATAATTTTTATAATTTATATAATAAATATATTTAAGAATTTTATTTTATTCTTTTATTTTGAATTTTTAAAATAAAACTTTTTTTAAAGGAGAACACTATATTATGTTTAAAAAAATCAAACCCATCTTTATATTATCTACTATTTTTTCTTCTGTAATTTTAATGTCACATACTATAAATGCTCAGGAAAATTACAAAATCGGAGATATAAATAACGACCAATCAGCTAGTGTTTTAGATCTTGCAAGATTAAAAAGGCAAGTTTTATCAAATAACTACTTAGATAATAACGAAAAAATATTTGCTGACATCAACAATGATTTAAGTTTAGATCCAAAAGATTGTTTTGTTTTTTCCAACAAATTACTTAGTTTAAATGCTGATTTTAAAAATTATGACGCATCAACTGGTTGGAGGGAGATTGATGGTAAGTATTATTTTTATAAAGAAAATACACCTTTAAAAGGTAGAAATAATATTTTCGGAAACCTTTATAATTTTGATAATAATGGAGTTGTAACTTTTGGCTGGTTTTCAGATGATCAAGGATTAAAGCACTATTTTAAAGATGGTGTTTTTGCTACTGGAACAGTTTCAATAGAAAACATAGAATATTTTATTTCTGATGATTCTATATTTAGAACTGGATGGGATAAAGAAAACGACTTTACAATATATAGAAACGAGTACGGCTATAAGGTTTCAGGTTTACAAAATATTAATAATGATTTATATTATTTTAATCCCACAGATTTTTCTATGTATAAAGGCTGGATTATTATTAATGACTCATATCATTATTTTGATTTAGATGGAAAATTGACACTAAAGTTTTTAAATGGAAATTTAGTCGATAATAATGAAAATATTTACACTGGATTTATTATTGGTGCACATGGTTATACTCATTTTTATCAAAATGGAAAATTAGTAACTGGTTATTTTAATTTTGAAAATCAGGACTATTTTATAGAAGCAGATGGTATTTTTAGGACAGGATTTTATACAATAACTGAAAATAATAAGACATACTATAAAACATCAACTGGTATTCCTATAACTGGTTTGCATACTATAAATGGTAATGCTTATTATTTTGATCCAGAAAAAACTTATGCTGTTTCTGGTTGGTATATCATAAATGATTCATATCACTATTTTGATTTAAATTACATTTTATCGTTAAAGTTTGAAAATGGATTTTTAATAAAAAAAGATAACTCCTTATTTACTGGTTGGATAACTGGTGCACATGGTTATACTCATTATTACAAAGATGGTAAACTAGTTACTGGCTCAATCGTTATTTATGATAAAGAATATTTTATTGATGCAGACGGTATTTTTAGAACAGGGTTATGTAATATTAATGGGGATTTTTATTATAAAAATTCTACTGGAATTAATCAAACAGGATGGCAGACTATAGGAACTAATAAATATTATTTTGATCCTAATACAGCTAAAGCTAAAAAAGGACTAACACAAATAGGAGACACTAATTATTACTTCTACACAGATACTGGTATTTTAGCTATAAACGCAGATGTTGATGGTTATCAAACAAACTCTGATGGTATAGTTGAATTTTCACCTCTTCTTATAAGTTTAAAACAACGTGTACAAAGTATATTTAATACTACAGGTAAAACTTCGGATGCGATATATAATTTTATAATTAACAACAATGTTTATAAATATATTGAACCTACAAAATCTTTAGCAACAATAGAAAATACTGGTTGGTTGCACTTTGTGGATTATTCAATGAATAACAGATATGTTGTTTGCTATTATTTTGCAGCTATAACAGACTTCATGTTCAAAGAAGCTGGTTTTGAAAGTAGAATAGTGTATGGAACAGGACGTGGGAATGGTGACCATTATTGGAATCAAGTTTTGATAAATGGAAATTGGACAAATTACGATACATGTAATAGATATAAAAATGTGTCTGATGCATTCTTAAGATCTGTTAATTATACTTGGTATCAAAACGTAACACCTATTTATAAATAATTTTATTTTTGAAAGGAATTCATAAAAATGAAAAAGGCAATATCATATATAATAATGGCATCCATAATTTCATTAACTTTAATTTCATGTGATAAAAAATCAACTGAAAATGAGATAAAAAACAATCTAAAAGAAACTACTATTTCTAATTCTAAAGAAGATAAAAAAATCACTACTTCAACTTCTTCAAAAGAAAAAACTACTACCTCAAAAAAAGAGGATAAAAATGCAACTTCGAAAAACGAAGAAACAGCTATAAGTGAAAAAATAACTGAACTCTCAAATGCATCTAGTGTTGAAAACGCCACCACAAGTAAACAAGAAGAATCTCCTGCTCAAAATTCACAAGTTCCAGATTCTCCTACAACTAATCCTGCTGTTGTTACTAACCAACCCGCAACAAATCCTCCTGCTACAGAAAAACCAAAAACATCTGGCTCTATCTCTTTGGATGATTTTTACATAAGAATAAATAACGAAAAGATCAGAATAGACGATAAAATAGATGAAGTCAAATCCAAAATTGGTGATCCTATTACTGAAGAAATTATAGGGGATTGTTTTTTTAATGGTAATGGTGAGGATAAGTCTTTTAATTATGATGGTTTTTATTTAAGAGCATACTCCAAAACAAAAGAATATCTTTTATTTGAAATAAAAGCTACATCAGATAAAATAACAACCAGTAAAGGAATAACAGTTAATATGTCTCTTGATGATGTTATTGCTGCATATGGAGAAAACTATGAACAATCGGGAAATTATTATTATTATAGAATCAATAACCAAGAACTATCATTTCTAATTACTGATAATAAAATAAAAGATTTTTCTCTGCTTTTGAGTTAATATATTTTATACCACACCAAACGTCTCAATAATTGCCCTCGAAATTTTTTTACGAGGGCAATTAAAATGTAAATTTTTAAGGAGGTATTTCTTTGGTTTTCAGTAGTACAGTATTTCTTTTTATATTTTTTCCTATAGTTTTTATCTTAAATTTAGTCATGCCTAATATAAAACTTAAAAATATAATGTTGACTTTTTTTAGTATTTTATTTTATGCTTATGGAGAACCTTTCGCAGTTTTATTATTGATTATTTCTATAACTTTAAATTATATATTTGCTATTTTTATAGTAAAATATGAAAAAAACAAAAAAGTTTTTTTATCCCTATGTGTTTTACTTAATTTAGGTTTACTTGGCCTATTTAAGTACACTGATTTTGCAATATCTATTTTAAACAATACTCTAAACTTAAATATACCACAAGCAAATATTGCTCTACCTATTGGGATTTCTTTTTTTACATTTCAAGCACTTTCTTATGTAATTGATGTATATAAAGATAAAAAACTTATACAAAAAAATTTAGGCGATTTAATACTCTACGTTTCACTATTCCCTCAGCTAATAGCTGGTCCGATTATAAAATACTATGATGTTGCTGAACAAATAAACAATCGAAAAATAACTTTAGATAAAACCGCTTTAGGATTTCAACGTTTCATTTTTGGTCTTTCAAAAAAATTACTAATAGCAAATACCATGGGAAATGTTGCAGATTATATTTTTGGCCTTGAAAACTCAAAAATAAATATTTCTTTAGCTTGGTTAGGTGCTTTAACCTATGTTTTACAAATTTACTTTGATTTTAGCGGATATTCTGACATGGCAATAGGTCTTGGAAAAATATTCGGATTTGAATTTAAAGAAAACTTCAATTTCCCTTATATTTCTGATAGCATGCAGGTATTTTGGAGAAGATGGCATATATCTGTTTCAACTTGGTTCAAAGAATACCTATATATACCTTTAGGAGGTAATCGCAAAGGAGCCCTAAGAACAAATATAAACAGACTCATAGTATTCTTTTGTACTGGTCTATGGAATGGTGCAAGTTTAAATTTTGTTGTTTGGGGTTTATTGCATGGACTATTTTTAACTTTAGAATCATATAACATAATCCCTGTACAAAAAATAAAATTTAAACCTATTTGTCACTTGTATACACTGGCAGTGGTTACCTTAACATTTGTAATTTTTCGTGCAGATAATCTCTCTCAAGGATTTTATTTTATCAAACAAATGTTTATTGGATTTAGCGAGAATCCAGAGGCAAATTCAATTTTTTTAAGTTATATGTCTCCTTTATTTGTAATAACTTTCTTGTTAGGAATAATTTTCTCTATGCCTATAAAAGATTATATTTCAAAAAAAATATCCCAAAACAACCCTCAATACATAAACACTTTTTATTATGCATCCTCTGTTGTTTTACTTTTTTTATGTATAATAAATCTCTCTGCATCCACTCACAATCCTTTTATTTATTTTAGATTTTAAAATTGGAGGAATATATGAAAAAAATATTAAAAACTATTTATTGTATTTCAATTATTATTTTATTATGTATCCCATCTGTTTTAATGATAAATAATAAAAACCCAAAGCAATCAACTGAAAAAAGAAGCTTATCCACCTTTCCTAAGTTAAAAAACGAAAAAGGAACGTTAAACCTTAAATTCCCTTCTGAATTCGACTTGTTTTTCTCTGAAAATTTTAAATTCAGAGAAAATTTAATAACCATAAATAATTTTATTACAAATAAAGTTTTTGTTACATCTGCCGAAGACGATGTAATCTTAGGCGAAAATGAATGGCTTTTTTATGCACCAACTTTAAATGACTATTTAGCTAGAGATACTCTATCTGAAGATGAAATAAATAAAATTATAACCACATTAGAACTAATAAATGAAAATATTACTTCCAAAGGTAACAAGTTTATTTTTACTGTAGCACCAAACAAAAACAGCATTTATAATGAGTTTATGCCAAAAAGATATGTAAAAATTTCAGATGAAAATAATTTAAAAATGTTAACTGAAAAATTACAAAATTCAAACATAATATATTGTGACCTTTTAAAATTATTTAATAAAAATTCAGAAATTTTATATCATAAGTTTGATTCACATTGGACATACAAAGGTGCTTTTTTTGCTTATAAAGAACTTTTAAATTCAATGCAGGTTAAAAATTATAAATTTGAAAATATAGTTTTCTCCTCTAATAAAAATTGGGATGGAGATTTATCTACAATGCTATATCCATCTTTAAAGATAAAGGACTACCAAACTGACTACGAATACAATTTTTCTTACTCATATGCTTCTAGATTCAAAGACTTTGATGATATAGAAATTAAAACCTTAAACGAAAATGCAGATAATCAAACTTTTGTTATGTACAGGGATTCATTTGGACGAGCTTTGATACCTTATCTTGCTGAAACTTTTTATGATACTACTTTTTTGAGATCTAATCTTTATAAAATAGATGAAGTTTCAAATTCAAACTTCGTTGTTCTAGAAATCGTAGAAAGAAATATACCAAATCTCATTTCGAAAACACCCTTTATGTCAGCACCACAAAGAGAACTAGAATTATCAAATTTTACAAATAAAATCAATAATGAGAATGTAACTATTTTCGAAAAAAATGCTGGTGATTATATTCAGCTATATGGGACAATAAACTCTAAGTTTTTAAATTCAAATAAAGAAATTATTATAAATCTTAAAAACGAAAATACAAATTTATCTTTTGAAAGTTTTCCTATACTTGAAACTGATTTAATAGAAAATCCACAAGATGATCACGAAGGATATTCACTATATATTAACAAAAGTCAACTTCCAATTGGAAATTATGAAGTTTCCGTATTTATAGAAAATGATTCAGAAAACTATTATACCTATCCTATTTATAATATTAATATTTCAGAATAAAACGAAAAAGATTTAAAATCAAAATGATTTTAAATCTTTTTCGTTTTATTTTTTTACTCCAACCTTATAACCATCTAATTCATAAACAGACAGACCCTCGACTTTTGGAATAAATTCATCGTTCGTAAATATATATATATCATCTTCAGATATAATACCATTATTAATGTCATTTAACTTTGTATCTGCATAATTTTTGAAAACCCCAAAATCTGCTCTTGCTACACAAAAACTACTTAATGTCATATCTGTTCTATTTGCATATTCCGCAAAAAGATAATACATATCTGATTTTTCAAGATAATTACCTTCAATAGGAAGAAAAACAATATGTTCCTTTTGGTTTCCCCATTTTGCCCATTTTTCATCTTTTAATGGACTTTCATACACTACTTCAGTTGAAAACTTTTTGTAGATATTTCCTAACCAAACATGTAAATCCGCTAAATGTAAACACAAGCACAATGACAATATGATTACAGGGATTTTTTTATTTTTAAATAACTTATAAATCATTACAATAGCAAATACATAAATCAAATAATAATTTATCCAAATAAATCTACCTGACGCTCTGAAAATCCCCAACGCTTTAGTTACTGAAAGCGGGTATTTTATTTCAAATATCATTTTATCAAAAAAAGTAATTGTAGGGCTTATTGCAAGAGCAAAGGCAACAACAAATACAATAAAATAAGGTAATATTCTAAATATGTTTTCCTTTACAAATTCCTTTTTATTCTTCTGCTTTACAAAGTATATTGCAGAAAAAATCAAAACCAGAAAAGATAATAAAATCATACCTAACCCTAAATAACCAAATCCTTCTCCTTGAAAATGAGAAATAACTGGCAGTGGTTTTGTAAAAAATGACGCTTCTTCAAAAGAAGAGTTAAACAAGGTATTT
>JAEXNS010000114.1 GCA_023439605.1 Bacillota bacterium
GGTAAAGATAAAGGGAAAAGACATCCGACACTTGGCGATAACGTAATGATAGGTGCTGGGGCAAAAGTTTTAGGGCCTTTTCGAGTTGGAAACAATGTAAAAATAGCGGCAAATGCTGTTGTTTTGGAAGAAATTCCAGATAATTCTACTGCGGTAGGTGTTCCTGCTAAAATTATAAAGAGGGACGGCGTTAAGGTTTGCCAAGATTTAGACCAAATACATATGCCAGACCCAATATCACAAGAAATGAGTAATTTAAGAAATAGAATAGAAGAATTGAGTTCCGAACTTCACGAATGTGAAAAAAGAAATAAATTAAAGAAAGATTAGGAGAGTAGCATATTTATGCAAATATATAATACTATAAATAGAAAAAAAGAAGAACTTATTCCTTTGAAAGAAGGAGTAGTCAATATATATGCATGTGGACCAACAGTTTATAACTATATACATATAGGAAATGCAAGACCTATATGTGCTTTTGACGTTTTGAGAAGATACTTAACATACAAAGGCTATAAAGTGAAGTATGTGCAGAACTTTACCGATGTGGATGATAAAATAATAAAAAGAGCTAATGAAGAGAATTTGAATTCTGTTGAAATTTCCGAAAAATATATTGAAGAATATAAAAAGGATGCAAAGGGTTTAAATGTTTTAGAGGCGGATATTCATCCAAAAGTTACTGAAAATATGGATACAATTATAGATATAATAAAAAAGTTAATAGATAAAGGATATGCATATGAGAAAAATGGGGATGTATATTTTAAAACTTTATCATTTGATGAATATGGAAAATTATCAAAAATGCCAATAGAAGATTTGGTGTCAGGTGCACGAATAGATGTAAATGATCAAAAAGAAAACGCTTTAGATTTTGCGGTATGGAAGTCAGCAAAAGAAGGAGAACCTTTTTGGGAATCACCTTGGGGAAATGGAAGACCAGGATGGCATATAGAATGTTCAGCTATGGCAAGAAAATATATAGGAGATACTGTAGATATTCATTGTGGTGGGCAGGATCTTATTTTTCCACATCATGAAAACGAAATTGCTCAAAGTGAGTGTGCAACAGGAGAAATCTTCGCTAAATACTGGATGCATAATGGCTATATAAATGTTGATAACAAAAAAATGTCAAAATCTTTAGGGAATTTTTTTACTGCAAGAGAAGTGGCTGAAAAATATGGATATGAAGTTATCAGATATATGATGATTCAAGCACATTACAGAAGTCCTATAAATTATTGTGTTGATTTGTTAGAAGCATCAAAGGCGTCTCTAGATAGGTTGTATACATGTAGAGATAATTTAACTAGAGCAATTGAAATTGCAAAAAGTGGGAATTTATCTTCTGATGCTGATGAAATTTTTATTGCAAGAAAAGCACAGTTTATAAAAGCAATGGATGATGACTTAAATACTGCGGATGCTGTGGCGGCTTTGTTTGAGTTAGTAAGGGATTTAAACACAATGTCTGCAAATTTAGCTACTTCAAAAGAACAATTATCAAAAGGATTAGAAATTTTTGATGAATTGACAAGTGTGCTGGGGATACTTTACAATAAAAAAAATGAAATTGAAATACCTTCTGAAGTTTTGGATTTGGTTGAAAAGCGAAAAGAAGCTAGAAAAAACAAGGACTTTAATTTGGCAGATGAATTGAGAAATAAAATCACAGAGTATGGTTTTATTATTGAGGAAACTAGACAGGGAACAAAAATTTCAAAAATAGAAAAGTGAGTATATTATGAAAAATATTAAATTAAATACCATAATAAAAGTTATATTTATAAGTTTTTTGGTTTTTACTGTTTTGTATTTTGTTACGTTTTTTTTAGGAAGTAAAAATAAGGTAAAAGAGATAGATTTGCAAACTGTTAATTTGGTTCAAAAAGATGCGGTAAATGGTGATATAGAAGATGATACACCTATAGCTGTTATAAAAACTAGTTTGGGAGAAATAAGAGCTGTTTTATACCCACAATATGCTCCAAATACAGTAAAACACTTTGTTGATAGAGCAAAAAAAGGGCTATATAATAACACATATATATTCCGTGTTGAACCTAATTTTTGGTTTTATGGTGGAGGATTAGACAAAAACGGAGCTTTAGAAGATGGATATGATAAAGATGCAGAAATGATTGAAAAGGAAATTCATCAAGATTTATGGCCGTTTAAAGGTGCCTTTTGTTCATATGGTACAAATAAAAAATCTGCTTTTGGTGGAGATAATATTTTTGGAGGAAGTAGATTTATTGTTTTAAATAGCATCGAATTTACTGAAGAAGTACAAAAACAACTTATTGGAAGCAACGAAGAGAACGATATAACAAAGTTTTTCATTGAAAAAGGTGGAGTACCTGGTTTCTCTCAACAGGCAACAATTTTTGCACAAACATATCAAGGATTTGATGTTATAGAAAAAATAACAAAGTTAGAGCTTGAAGAGGAAGTTAATGCACCTAAAGGCGATGTTATAATTGAAACTGTTGAAATTTCAACATATGGTGAATACGATAAATAGCGGTATAATTCATCCTTTACATATGTTTTAGCAATTTAGCAGTGATTTCGACTCTGCGGAGTCGACTGGGCTTTCCGGTCGCCCTAGACCTTCGGGGTATATATCTTTGCATGAGAAATGCGAATGAATAGTAGCATTTTAACGATTTGGCAGGGATTTCGACTCTGCAGAGTCGACCAGGCTTTCCGGTCGCCCTGGACTTTCGGTAAAATATCTTTGAACTATAAATATGGCTGAATAGCAACTAAATAGTAATTAATATCTTTTTGATTAAAATAACAACTTTACAAAAGGCGGAATGTATAGTATAATAATATAGTTAAAGTTGAATACAACAAAATAGGAGAAGTATATATGTTTAAAAAAAGAATAATTGTAGGTTTATTATTGTCATTAGCTGTAATAATGCAATTAGCATCATGTGAAAGAAAACAAGTAGAGCTTACTCAAGATAATAAAACTAATGAAACAAGTCAGTCTAATTCCTCTGAAGCAGTAAGTACAACAAAAATTGAAGAAAAAAAGGAAACCGTTATTTCTAATTTTACTGAGCCTAAAGAAGGTGAGGAAATAATTGTTATGACTATAAAAGATCAAGGAGAAATTAAAATAAAGCTTTTCCCTGAACTACTTCCAAAGGCAGTTGAAAATTTTACAGGTTTAGCTAAAGATAAATATTATGATGGCCTTATATTTCATAGAGTTATAAAAAACTTTATGATACAGGGGGGCGACCCATTGGGCACTGGTTTTGGTGGAGAGTCCATATGGGGTGAAAAGTTTGATGGTGGAGTTTCTGATCAACTATTTCATTTTCCTGGAGCAGTAGCTTATGCAAATAGTGGTTCCACTGCGACAAATGGCAGTCAGTTCTACATAGTTACAGGTGCACTCTATACTGAAGATGACATGAAAAATAAATGGAACATAACAGATGAAGTTATACTAAAAAAATACTCTGAATTAGGTGGAGCTCCTTATTTAGATGGAGGATATACTGTATTTGGCCAGGTTTTTGAAGGATTAGAATTAGTAGAAGCTTTAGATGATGTAAAGGTAAATAATGAAGATAGACCTCTTCAAGATTTGGTTATAGAAAAAGTAGAAGTTGTAAAATACAAAAAATAAGATTTAATTATATCGGTACAGTTTTTTACGTTACTAGTCAGTTTTTAAAGGTAAAGTTTATTGGTTTCGCAAGAGGTTTCGACTCTGCGGAGTCGGCCGGGCTTTTTGGTCGTCCTGGACCTTCGGAAAAATATCTCTGACTTATAAATATGGCTGAATAGTAACTTTTTAACTGTACCGAAATGATTGTTTTTAACAAGAAATTATTATTGATTTTTTATTAAAAATAACCATGAAATATGATATTATATTTTATAACGTTAAGGAGAGAATTATTTTTGGATAAATTTATAATTAAGGGTGGAAATAAATTGCAAGGAGAGATTGTTGTAAGTGGAGCAAAAAACGCTGCAGTTGCACTTATTCCTGCGGTTATTTTATCTAATGAACCTTGTATTTTGGAAAATGTCCCTAAAATAAGTGACGTTTCTATAAGTTTGCGTATTCTTCATGAAATGGGAGCAGAAGTTGAAATGATTGATAAAACAACATTTCGAATAGATGCAAGCAAAATATTAAATTATAACGTTCCATATGAAATGGCAAGAAAAATGAGAGCGTCTTATTATTTTATTGGAGCATGTTTAGGAAAGTTTAAAAGAGCAAGTGTTTCTATGCCAGGCGGATGTCCTTTAGGTGATAGACCAATAGACCAACATCTAAAAGCATTTTCAGCTTTAGGTGCAACTTGTGAAATAGATCATGGAATGGTTAATGTAAATGCGACCAGTCTTATTGGTAGTCAGATATACCTTGATGTTGTATCTGTTGGTGCAACTATAAACGCCATGTTAGCGTCTGTAAAAGCGGATGGATTGACTATTATTGAAAATGCTGCAAAAGAACCACATATAGTTGACTTGGCTAACTTTTTAAATTCTATGGGTGCGGATATAATGGGTGCAGGAACTGATGTAATAAAGGTTAGAGGAGTAAGTTATTTAAAAGGTACAACTTATTCAGTAATACCAGATCAAATAGAAGCAGGCACATATATGATTGCAGCGGCTGCAACTGGCGGAGATGTTTTAATTAAAAATGTAATTCCTAAGCACTTAGAATCTATTATAAACAAAATGGAAAAAATAGGTGTAAATATTGAGGAGTTTGATGATAGTGTTCGTGTTTGGACGGATGGCCCTTTAGTAAAAGCAAATGTTAAAACTATGCCTCATCCAGGGTTTCCAACCGATATGCAACCACAGATTGCAACCTTGTTAACTTTAGCCGAGGGAACCAGTATAGTTACAGAAGGTATTTGGGATAATCGTTTTAGATATGTTGAAGAGTTAAGAAGAATGGGTGCTGACATTTCTGTAGATGGTAAAGTAGCAGTTATAGAGGGTACTGGTAAATTGATGGGTGCTCCTGTAAAAGCTTGTGATTTAAGAGCAGGTGCAGCTTTGATGATAGCTGGTCTTGCTGCTAGAGGTACAACAGAAATAGAAGATATCTATCATATAGAACGTGGTTATGAAGATATGGATAAAAAATTAAATAATATAGGTGCAAATATTATTAAAAAACCATTTCCTGGAGAAAGTTTTGCCGTAAAAAGCAGTTGATATATGAAATGAGGTAGATAATTAATGTCAAAAATTTATCCACTCTTTAGTTCTAGTAAAGGTAATGCTACTTTTATTGGCTCAAATTCAGGTGGGATTTTAATAGATGCTGGTGTTACATATAAGAGATTACTTCAAGCTATGAAAAAATGTGAACTGAGTATAGAAGCAATAAAAGCTGTATTTATTACTCATGAACATTCTGATCATATAAAGGGTCTATATATGCTAACTAAAAACTTGCCATTAACTGTTTATGGGAAAGGAAATACTTTGCGTCAATTGATAGATAATAACTCTATCAATCCAAATTCAAATATATCAGAAATAAACAGTCCAGTAAGTATTTTAGATATGGAATTAACTTCCTTTGATACACCACATGATTCAGAGCAAAGTTGTGGTTATAAAATAAAGTTTGACGATCAAAAATCGTGTGCTGTGTGTACTGATTTAGGGTATATTACAAAAAGCGTAGATGAACACTTACAAGGTTGTGATTTAGTTCTTTTAGAAGCTAATTATGATGAAAAAATGCTTTTCTTAGGGCCATATCCTCCATATGTTAAAAATAGAATAAAATCCGATAAAGGACATCTTTCGAACAATGATTCTGCAAAGCAAATTAGAAAGTTAGTTGAAAAAGGAACAACAAGAATTATTTTAGGACATTTGAGTCAGGAAAATAATACTCCTGAAATAGCAGAAGAAACAGTTTTACAGGAGCTAAAAGGATTAATAAGAAACAAGGACTATATGCTGTCAATAGCACCAGTTGAGACACTTGGAAAAGCGGTGGTTTTCTAAATTGTTTAATATAAATTTAATTACAATAGGACGTTTAAAAGAAGATTATTGGCGTAAAGCTTCTGCAGAATATGAAAAAAGATTAGGGGCTTTTTGTAAAATAAAAATCATTGAATTAGAAGAATCGAAGTTACCTGAAAACCCATCTATAAAAGAAATTAATATAGCTTTGGAAAATGAATCTAAAGCTATATTAAAAAATATTTCAGGATGTATTATTTCACTCTGTATAGAGGGGGAACAGTTTTCAAGCGAAAAATTTGCTGAAAAAATTGATGCTTTAGGTATAGATGGAAACAGTAATTTGAATTTTATAATAGGAAGTTCTCATGGATTATCAGATAATATAAAAGAAAAATCTAAAATAAAAATTTCAATGTCAAAAATGACTTTTCCACATCAAATGGCTCGAATTTTATTACTAGAACAAATTTATAGAGCGTTCATGATAATCAATAACAATAAATATCATAAATAGAAAGTAGCAAATGTTAATTATGCTACTTTCTATTTTTCTTTTAATACTAAATTTTTTTAAACCCAATATTTAATATTGACATAATAATAAAAATAAACTATAATGACAGTATGTCACATGACATGTTGTCATTATTTTTTTAGGGGGTGTAATTTTGCCTACAAGTACTTTTTATAATTTGCCGGAAATCAAAAGAGAAAAGCTTATTAATGCTATAAGAAATGAATTTTCTAAAAATACATTTGATAAAATTTCAATTAATCAAATTATTAAAGAAGCAGATATACCAAGAGGGAGCTTTTATCAGTATTTTAATGATAAGGACGATGTTTTAGAATATATATTATCATATCATAGAAAAAATATGATTGAAAATGTTTTTTTAAGTTTAGAACAGAATAAAGGTGATATTTTCAAGGTTTTTGAAGATGCTTGTGATTTTTTTAGAATGTTATTTTCAGATGAAACGAACAAAAAATTATGGATGAATTTATTTACTGATAGAAACATAATTCAAAAATTCATAGATGGAAAATGTATTGAATATGCGGGAGATAAAATAATAAATGAGTTTATACCACATATAAATTTTGATGAATTAAATATAACCCTAGATGAAGTAAAACCATTTTTGGAGATCTTAATATCTATATTCAAAGATACAATAATGGAGATTTTTTGGGATATAACAAAATTTGCAGATGTAAAAGCAAAATATATAAAAAAAATATCATTAATAAAAAAAATATCAAACAAATAGAGAGGTTAGCAACAGCTAAAACAAACTTATAAAAAGTTATAAATAACATATTTACTTTTATAATTTGATATGTTATAATGTGTATAGAGGTGATAAAAATGAAATATTATACTATACACGAAATGACAGAAATTTTAGGAGTAACAGCACAAACTTTAAGAAATTGG
>JAEXNS010000147.1 GCA_023439605.1 Bacillota bacterium
TATAAGTACATATTAGATATAGCTAAAGAATCCAATACACAAATAGCTTTGCTCTATAGAAACAACGATTCTGCAATCCCTTTAATTGATTTATTCGATAAAAATAACATTAACTATAAAATCAAAGAAATCGATTCTTTATTTTTCTCAAACCCCACTATATTAGATATAATTAATATAATAAATTTTTCTTTTGACTTTTCAAACTATGAAATATTTGAGCAAATATATTATAAACTAAATATTATTATAAAAAAATCCATACTTGAAGAAGCTATTCATATATTTAAAAATATAAAATCAAAATCCATACTTGATTGCCTACTTTTAACTAATGAAATAGAGTCTTGGCAAAAAAGAAAAGTGATTAATCTAAAACAGGAACTTACAAAAATAAAACATTTAAAAAGCTATATGGCTATAAAATACATAACTGAAACAATGGGATATAGTGAATATATGCGTGCAAATGGCAAAGATGAAGGTAAAGTTTATACTGTTCTTGCACTTGCAAACCAAAATCCTGAACTAAATATATTTATAAATAGACTTCCTATTCTAGAAAGCATAATCAAAAACGGACAAAATAATAATGATTCAAACTTCATTATGTCAACTATACATTCTAGCAAGGGGCTTGAATATGATAAGGTTTTACTTATAGATTTAAAGGATGGTATATTTCCTTCTATTATTGAAGGTCCTAGCAGTACATCTGAACTAAGTCAAGAAGATGCTGATTTACTCGAAGAAGAAAGACGACTTTTTTACGTTGCCGTAACACGTGCAAAAAACGAACTAGAAATAATAAGCTATAAGCAATCTTATGGAAAGGATACTGAACTTTCCACTTTTATAAAGCAATTTTTACAAATTTCAAATCAAAACAAAGTTACCCCTCCAAAAGAAAATAAATTTTATAAAAAAAATAATAATTTTAATGTAATAAATAAAGATTTAGTAAACTATAAAATAGGTACAAGAATACAGCATAAAATATATGGTGAAGGAACTATAAAAAGTATAGATGGCCATATATGCGAAGTTCAACTAGATGAAAATAAAAAAACCCGTTCTTTTGATTTAAATTTATGCTTAAATCAAAAAATAATAAAATCATCTGATATTACATAAAAATAGTTTCTAATCATCCTATAAATGTTGTCAAAATAAGAAAAATCGTGCAGAGATATTTAACCGAAGGTCCAGGACGACCGGAAAGCCCGGTCGACTCCGCAGAGTCGAAACCCTTGCGAAACCGTAAACTTTACCTTTAAAGGCTGCATAGTAACGCGGAGTTTGAGGCAGTGCCTCATAAATTGCCTCAGCAATTTGCTTAAGTTTATGACATTTGACATATGCTATGAATAAAGAAAAAATAGTGGTCTCCCAAATGAGTGCCCACTATTTTTTCTTTATTTATTCATATCTTAAAGCATCTACTATTTGCATTTTTGCGGCTTTGTTTGCAGGATATACTCCAAAAATCACCCCAATAATTATAGAAAAAACAACTGATACAATTATTGCACTTGTAGGTATACTTAGATCTATAACCATATCAAATTTTTTACTTTTTGCTATATTCATAGCTATAATAGCTGCTAATCTAGATGTTAAAAGACCAAATGCAATGCCTATTATAGCTCCTAATATTGAAACAAATATTGATTCTGTTAAAAACTGAATTCTAATAGAATTATTACTTGCACCCATAGACTTCCTAACGCCTATTTCCATAGTTCTTTCTGTAACACTTACTAGCATTACATTCATAACTCCTATTCCTCCAACTAACAGAGATATAGCAGCTATTATAGAAATAATCAAAGTTATAACACGTAAGACCTTATTTATCATATCCAATTGATCTGTAAGTAAGACAGTACTCACTTCCCATCCTGTTCCAGAAAAATACGAATTAAAAAATTCGTTGGTTGTTTCCTTATATTCATCTAAATCCGTTATTTTATCTAAAGAAAACATTAACTGTGTCGATAATTCTTCCATTTCATTATTCATTTTTTGATAATAAGAATATGGTATATAAAATTGAGTTGCCAATTCCCTTTCATCTTCTGCTTGTAACATTGCATATTGATTATCATATTCATATACACCAACTACAACACAACTAATTACTACGCCCTTTTCTGTTTCTATATTTATTTGTTTTCCAATAGGCTCCTCATTTCCAAAACAGTTTTTTGCAGCAAGGTTTGAAATAACAGCAGATGAAGAACCTTTTTCATCATCACTTTTAGTTATAAATCTTCCATTTATAATTTTCACATCCGACTTAAAAGATTCAGTAACACCCATAATATCTAAATTGGCATATTTTTCATCTGAAATTGTAACCTTACCTGCTCCTAACCATCCATAATTCAATTGCGATATATCATCTTTGTATATTTTCATATACTCTTCTACCATCTCAGATGTGAATTGTAATTCAGATGGATACTCAACATATCCCATTTCATTTATTTCATATTCTGTTCCTTCTGAAGGAGA
>JAEXNS010000157.1 GCA_023439605.1 Bacillota bacterium
GGTTTCCAAAGGGCAACGCCCTTGGTCGCTTTCCGCAGAAAGCGAAATCTTTATGCTTTAAGAGCTTTTTTGCTTCTTTTTGCGATAGAAAAAGAAGCGGAGTTTGAGGCAGAGCCTCATAAATTGCCTCAGCAATTTGCTTAAGTTGACGAGATTGTCCAGTTGCTTTAAACCTTTGGCAAAATATTTTGCCTTATGCATATGTATGAATAATAACTATAAAGGTGAACTATATGAGAGAAAAAAATGAACTTAATGATATAACTTTATTGGGAAATAATTCGGTGAAATATTCAAGTGATTATAACCCTGATATACTAGAGACTTTTGAAAATAAACACAAAGAAAATGATTATTTTGTAAAATTCAATTGCCCTGAATTTACTAGTTTATGTCCTATAACTGGTCAACCGGATTTTGCTTCAATATATATATCATATGTACCAAATGTAAAAATGGTAGAGAGTAAGTCTTTAAAACTATATCTTTTTAGTTTTAGAAATCATGGCGACTTTCATGAAGATTGTGTAAATATTATTATGAAAGATTTGATAAAATTAATGCAACCAAAATATATAGAAGTTTGGGGTAAATTCACTCCTAGAGGTGGTATTTCTATTGATCCATATTGTAATTATGGTATGAAGGAAACTATGTGGGAAAAAGTTGCATTTGATAGGCTTTCTATGCATGATATGTATCCAGAAAAAATAGATAATAGATAATAGATAATATAGACGGAAAGCCCAGTCGACTCCGCAGAGTCGAAACTCTTGCAAAACACTAAACTTTACTTTTAATGGTAGAATAGTAACTATTATATTGATATCCAGAGACAGAAAGTATATATGAATAACAAATGCACTACATACCATAAACTAACATAAAACAGTTTGGTATGTGGTGTATTTTTATTGACTGACTACTGTTATTATGGTAATATGATAACTAAGAGAAATTATAAAAAAGAGGAGATGAAAGGAATGCTTGATAAGAAAGTAGTGCCAGTAGGGGTTGAAGATTTTAAAGAAATCATTGATAAAAACTGCTACTATGTAGATAAGACGCTTTTAATTAAAGATATATTAGACGCTGGATCTAAAGTTAGCCTTATCACTCGACCAAGACGTTTTGGTAAAACATTGAATATGAGTATGCTTCAGTATTTCTTTGAGAAAAAAGAAGAAAGCAATGCATATCTTTTTGACGGATTGAAAATAAATACTGAAGGAGATGTTTATCTTAAACATCAGGGACAGTATCCGGTGATTTCAATATCATTGAAAAGTCTTAAGCAAGATACTTATGAGGAAGCTTGGGCTTTGTATAAATTTATAATAAATACAGAGTACAAAAGACACAAAAAAATTCTTGATAGCACATTACTTTCAGATGAGGATAAAGAAATTTACAGGAAGATCCTTAAAAATCTTGCTGACGACAGCGTATATAAATACGCTTTGAAGTTTTTGTCAGACTGTCTTGAGATAGCTTACAGAAAAAAAACAATTCTATTTATAGATGAATATGATGTTCCGCTTGAAAATGCACATTTTAAAGGATACTATGAAAAAATGATAAGCCTGATACGGAGCGTATTTGAAAGTGCTCTTAAAACAAATTCATCATTGGAATTTGCAGTTTTAACTGGATGCCTTAGAATTTCGAAAGAAAGCATTTTTACAGGACTTAATAATCCAAGAGTATATTCGATAACAGAAAGCAAATTATCGGAATATTATGGTTATACGAAGCAAGAGATTGAGGAATTTGCTAATTATTATGATTTGTCCGAAAGACTTACCGAAATGAAAGAATGGTATGACGGATATCTTTTTGGAAACAACGATATATATAATCCGTGGAGTATAAACCATTACGTTGCTTCTGTATGTGATGGAAACAAAATATCATGTAATCCATACTGGGCAAATACAAGCTCGAACAGCATAATACATCATCTGATAGAGCAATCGGATGAAAATACAAAGCAGAAGATAGAAACTCTGATTGAAGGTGGAAGTGTGAAGGCAGCAATAAACGAAAATTCTATTTATTCGGATATTGATGTTAATAACGAATCAATATGGAGCTTTCTTCTGTTTACAGGATATTTAAAGCAGATTAATTCGGAATTTATAAATAACAGAATTATTTCAGAAATGGTTATACCTAATCTTGAAGTGCTCACCGTTTATGAGGATACAATAAAAAACTGGTTTAAAGAATCCATAAGGCGAGATGGAACAGAAACATTATTGAAGGCAATGCTTGATGAAAAACCTGAAGAATTAGAAAATGAAATCGGTAGATGGCTGCAGAGGAGCATCAGTTATCATGATACACTTGAAAATTTTTATCATGGTTTTCTAGTTGGTCTACTTGAGGGGTTCAGAGGCTATGAAGTTAAATCAAATCGTGAAAATAGAGACGGAAGAACAGATATAACAGTCTGCGAAAAATATAACAGAAAAGCAGCTATTGTAATTGAAATAAAGTCAGCACAAACATTTAAGCAACTTTCATCAATGTGTAATGAAGCACTTAATCAGATTAAAGTTAAAAAATACGCAGAGCAGTTTATAGATGATTGTTATCAGAAGGTAATAAGTTATGGAATAGCTTTTTACGGTAAATCATGCAGGGTAAAGATGGGGGAAATTCTCTATCAGCCTGAGAACTCATAATTATAGTGAGAGTAAAATTCGTTTTAGTATCTTAAAAAATAGATAATAGGTAATATAAAGGTTGTGTGTTTTATTAATATTCGGCTATTAAATAAAAAGTTTGCGATTTTGTGAGAGTTTCGACTCTGCGGAGGCGACTGGGCTTTCCGGTCGCTATGGACTTTCGGCAAAATATATCTGCCTTATACATATGACTGAATAATAACAAAAATTAAGCTTATTATTATTATATGTTTTTAAAAATCTCGATTTTCGCTGTAAGTAGTCAAATAGTATAAAATAAAATATTTTGTTTAAAAATTTATATATACTATTGACAAAAAGGAAATTATATGCTACAATAAATACAACAATTAAATATTTGGCAAACTTATTGAAAAATAAGGACGCAAAGCCATGGGTCTAAATCATAAACTGATATGACAGCCGGTTGCACATTTATATTAACTTTGCTTGTAAGTTGATTTATTTTGTAATCGAAACTGATTGAAGTCCCAAAAAGGATTTTAATCAGTTTTTATTTTGTTAGTTAAAAATATTTACAAAATTTTAAGATTATATAATAAGGAGTTGTATTTATGAAAAAAAATAGAAAAAATTACATTATTAATTTATGTACAATTGTTACAATGGTTTTTAATTCTTTTAGTTTAGCTACTTTAAATGCTGAACAAATAAAGTCAGATAAAGTTTATAAGGGTGATGTAAATTTTGATAATAAAGTGAATGCAATTGATTTAGTGAAATTAGTACAATTTATGTTAGGCGAAATTGAATTTGATAATGATGAATTCGCAAATGCAGACATAAACAATGATAATAAAGTGGATTTATTAGATATAATAATAACAAAAAAGAAATTATTAGATGATTCATTTGAATTAGTTAATGTAGAAAACAATACAACTCTTAATAATTCTCAAGAAACTACCAGCACTAGTTTGATATCAAATTCACAAAGTCAAAGCGTTAAATCAACAACAACTCCAAAACCTACAACCACAATCACACAAACAACAACACCAAAAATTACAACCACAATCACACAAACAACAACTCCAAAACCTACAACCACAATAGCACAAACAACAACACCAAAAGCTACAACCACAACTACACAAACAACAACTCCAAAACCTACAACCACAATTCCACAAATAACAACACAAAAATTTGTAAACAAAGTTGATATTCCAGAATTACAAACTGGCGAAGAAATTTATTATATTAATCCTCAAATGTCTCAAAGAGATATTAATAAAATATTTGCAAAAGAAAGAACTTCAGAATCAAAAATGTATGTAGTATTTGAAGATGGAGAATATTATTTAGGTAGATTAAGAGTAAAAAGTAATACACATATAATTTTATCAGAAAACTGTATTATAACAACATCATCTTTAATATTCTTAAATTTTGAATAAGAATCAACAACACAAGGTTAAGACGGAGAAGCAAATATAACTATTGAAGGCGGAACAATAAATGGTCATATAGCATCATTTATTCATGGAAAAGATATAACTATTAGAAATATAAAAGCAAATAATTGCAACAGAGAGCATTATATAGAAATAAGTGCTTGTCAAAATGTAATAATAGATAATATACACTTTACAGGTAGCATAGATGGGGATAATAGCAGAGAGTATGTAGAATACATTCAAGTAGACGGAAGTAATTATTCATCATTTCCAACACTATCTCCTTCAGGAAATACAGAACTTGCAGGTTATGATGGAACAGCATGTGATAATATAAGCATTTCAAATTGTATATTTGAAAGAGGAGAAGGCATATATAGTTACTTTAAAACCGCTATAGGCTCACATTCAAACCAATATTCTATAAATAAAACAACACATACAAACATCAACATATTCAATTGTAAATTTATAAATCCTTCAAATACAGCTATAAGCTTAGATTACTGGGAAAATGTAAACATATACAACAATATAGCTGAAGGACCAGAAGGACAGTTTGTTTTATTATGGAAATGTATCAGTAAAAATGTAAACATACATGACAACATCGTAACAAACATGAATAGATTTTTTACATCAAACATACCAGCAGAAGGATTTTTTAACGTGGAAGATATTAACCATACAAATATAAAAATAGATAACAACACAATGACAAACATAATTGAAAATGCAATTGTTGCAAGAGCATGTGAAAACATTAAAATTTCAAACAACAACATGGATAATATAAATTCTTTTCCTATTAGAACAGATAGCTGTGAATATGTAGAAGTAAATAATAATATATTCACAAATATTAGTTTTGATTATAAAGAAATAATAACAGAAAATCAAACTGAAAAAATAAATATGTATGATAATTTTATACAATAAAATCATTTAAAAGTAAAAAAATAATTTATTATGTAAAAATATCGTAAAAGACCAATGTAAGCGGTTTGCTATATGTTGGTCTTTCTTTTGCTAATAAAATAAAATAATTGTAATTATTTTATATTTTAAAAAGATTATATAAATGTTTAAAGTTACTAAAAAAAATAAATAAATACATGGAAAATTATAATGATACGTGCATTGACATTTTAATTTAAATGATGTATACTCAATTATATGTTTAGTGTAAAGAAAGTAAAATATATGTAAAGCTTTGTAAAATAACAATAAATATATTTTTCTCTTTTTGTGAAAGGTTATGAAATATGAAAAAAAAATTATGGGATAAAATTAAATTAATTAGAATAATTGACGTTTTAAACATTTTTCTGTTTATTATTGCATTACCTTTTTCTTTCTTTTATAAAATATTCAGGAAAGATTTATGGCTTATTTGTGAGTATGATATGTATGCAAGAGATAACGCATTTTATCTTTTTGAATATTTATGTATAAATCGTCCAGAAGTGGATGCAGTTTATGCAATTAATTATAATTCTCCAGATTATAAAAAAGTTTCAGAATTAGGAAATACGGTTAAATATGGTTCTTTGAAACATTGGGTGCTATATTTATCTGCTCATGTAAATATAAGTTCTCAAAAGGGTGGAAAACCTAATGCTGCAATATGCTATATTTTAGAAATATTAGGACTATTAAAGAATAATAGAGTTTTTTTACAACATGGAATAATCAAAGATGATTTACCTTTTTTACATTATGATAATGCCAAAATAGGTCTTTTTGTTTGTTCTGCTGAAAGAGAATATAATTTTGTTTGTGAAAATTTTGGATATGAAAAGGAAGCTATAGTTAAAACGGGCTTATGTAGATATGACAAATTAATTCCAGTAGATACTAAAGAAAGAATAGTTGCTATTTTACCAACATGGAGAGAGTGGATTGCAAAAGGTAACTTTTATGAAATGGAATTCAGAAAAACAAATTATTTTATTATGTGGAATGAACTGCTTAACCACGATTGCTTTATAAATTATGTTAAAGAAAATAATTTAAAATTAGTTTTTTGTCAACATAGAGAAATGAATAAATTTAATAGCTATTTTGATATAGATGAAAAAATAGTTAATCATATTAAATTTGATAGTGAAGAAATAGAAGATATTATTTTAAGATCAGAATTACTTATAACGGATTACGGTAGTATTGCGTTTGACTTTGCATATATGAAAAAAAGCGTAATATACTATCAGCCAGATTACTTAGAGTTTAGAGAAAAACATTTGCCAAAAGGATATTATAATTATAAAAAAGATGGTTTTGGTCCAGTGTGCGTGAACTTATGCGGCTTATTTTCCGAGATTGTAAAATGGAATGAAGATGAAACTTGGAAATTTGTATATGAAGATAGAATAAAAAACTTTTTTGATTTTAATGATAATAAAAATTGTGAAAGAAACTTTTATGCTATTATAAATAAATATGGAAATGTCGAAAATAATAAAATCAAAGATGCTATTCCAGTGCTTAAAAATAGATTTGCAGGTGAAAAAATAAATGCATAGTGAAAAAACAAGTGATATAGACTTCGTTATTGCTTGGGTAGATGGAAATGATGTTGAATGGCTTGAAGAAAAAAATAAGTATAAAAAAGATAATGAAAAAAATAAAGATGATGTAAGATATAGAGACTGGAACCTTTTACGATATTGGTTTAGAGGCGTTGAAAATTTTGCACCATGGGTAAGGAAAGTTTTTTTTGTAACATGGGGGCATGTTCCTGAATGGTTAAACACATGTCATCCTAAAATTTGCATAGTAAATCACAAAGACTATATTCCTAAAAAATATTTGCCTACTTTTAATTCACATACTATTGAACTTAATTTACATAGAATAGATGGACTTTCAGATAAATTTGTGTATTTTAATGACGATATGTACATTGTAAATAAAGTAAAGGAAAAAGATTTTTTTGTTAAGGAATTGCCTTGTGATTTATTTTCATTAGATGCTATTTATTTTAATAAAGACAGTGCTGGTTTTTATAATGCAAACAATATGGAAATAATCAACTCACATTTTAACAAAAAAAAACAATTTAAATTAAATAAAAAAAAGTGGTTTAAATTAAGATATAGTATTAGAAAAATATACAGAACTATGGTATTTATGCCTTGGAATTGGTTCCCCGGCTTTTATTATCAACACTTACCTAGTTCTTTTTTAAAAAAAAGTTTTGAAGAACTTTGGGAGTTAGAATATAAAAAATTGGATATGACATGTATGGATAAGTTTAGAACTAAAACAAATGTTAATCAGTGGCTTTTTAAATATTGGCAACTAGCAAAAGGAGAATTTTTCCCTCGTAGATGTAATATAGGCTTATGTTATCATGTTAAAAATAAAAACATATATAACGTTTGTAAAGATATTCAAACTCAAAAATATCCCCTTTTATGTATAAATGATGTTCCTGAAACTAAAAATTATGTTGAAAAAAAGGAGATTTTACACAAAGAATTTTCGGGGATATTGAATAAAAAATCAAGTTATGAGAAAGTGTGAGTTTAAAATTTGGAAATAAGTATAAATCAAATTCAAATTTCTGTTGTAATTCCATTATATAATAACTCAAAATATATAGGATGTGCTATAGATTCTGCTTTAAGTCAAAATTTAAATATAGAGGTTATAGTAATAAATGATTGTTCATCAGATAATCCAGAGATTGTTCTAGATAGTTATTTGAAAAATGAAAAAATAGTGTATATAAGTTTGGAAAAAAGGCAAGGGGTTTCTTATGCTAGAAATGTTGGAATAGAAAAGGCAAGGGGAAGTTATATAGCTTTTTTAGATGCTGATGATTGGTGGAAAGAAAACAAATTAGAAAAACAATATAACCTTATGAAAGAAAAAAATGCTGTTTTATCATATACCGAAAGGGAAATTTACAATGAGAAAGGTGAAAAAACAGGTAAAATCATAAAGTTGAAGGATTATGTTCTTTATCAGGAGTTATTTAATTATAATCAAATAACTTGTTCTTCAGTTTTGGTTAAATCTGAAGTTGCAAGGGAATTTCTTATGGAAACAGATAATTTGCATGAAGATTACTATACTTGGCTTAGAATTTTGAAAAAATATAAAAAAGCATATTGTTTAAACGAACCATTAACTAATTATAGACTGAGAAAAAATAGTCGTTCGAGTAATAAAATTATTTCTGCTATAAAAACTTATAGAGTATATAAAAAAATGAATTTAAATAAAATGGATATAATTAAATACTTTATTAGGTACTCTATAAATGGCGTAAAAACATATTTATACTATAAAAAAGGAATTTAAAAATGAAAACAGTTGCAATAGTTGGTAGTTGTGTATCTAGAGATAATTTTAACAGTCATTTTAACGAGCAATATAGTAATAACTTTAAAGTTTTATCTTATTATCATCAAATGTCTATTATTTCTTTGATGTCAAGAGAAATAAAATTTGATATGGAATACTTTAAAGAGGATGTTTTAAGTTTAACAAATTATGAACATTTATACAACGAATTGATAAAGACAGCTTTAATTACGCTTGAAAATAACAAGCCAGATATTATTATTTTAGATTTTTTAGCTGATGCACAATTTGGTATCATAGAATTAGAAGATTCATATATAACTAATAAAATATATAGATTTTCTGAAGCTGGAATTATAGATACCTTAAAAGTTGGAAATGCTATTTCTTTTGATATTGATTATAATCTTTATTTTGAAATTTGGAAGACTTATTTTGATGAATTTATGATTTTTATAAAGAAAAATCTTCCTGGAACAAAGTTGATTTTAAATTCAATAAAAAGTACAAATGAATTATTATACTTAGAATCAAACGAAATCAAAATATATAAACCAGAAATAAATTCTCAAAAAATAAATATTTTTTGGAGTATGATGGATGAATATGCTTCTAATGTTTGGGGAATTGAAAAATTGATTTTTCAAGATAAGTACTATCTAGACCCTAACTATATTTTTGGACTAGGCAGAGGTTTAGTTCATTTTCATAAAAATTATTATGAAAATTTTTATGAAAAATTTATAAATATATCAGATCATTCTAACTCAGAAAAAAATATAGATGTACCACATAATAATAAAAATCTCATTTATAATGCTAATTTTGTATCTGAAAAAAAATATTGGTTTTATTGGGACGATAGATTTAAAATAATGAATAATATAGGTTTTAAAAGCATTAAAATCCTTGATAATTATAATATAGATAATAAAAGACCTCAATTATGGTCAAATTCAATTGAAATAAATGCAGATGGTGAAGATGAATATGAATTATCATTTTTGTTTAAAACAAAATATGATACTGAAATTCCAAGTCCAGGAGTTATTTTTACCATTAGAACATATAAACATATTTCACATTTGAAACATAATAAAAGTATAGAAAATTTTAAAATAAATGTTTATAATCAGTACGAAAAGATTGGTTCATGGAGAAAATATTATCTACGTTTTAAACCAAGGGGTAAATATATGAAAGCAGGTCCTTTTTTATTTGGTGTTTGTGATGCAGAATATGCAGGCATAAAGTTGATAAGAATAAGATAATAAATTAATGAGGTATTTATACAATGAGTGATATTTTGATTAATGTAGGAGAAAGTAAAATTATTATAGAAAAAACAAGCAAGAGAAAAGAACTACAAAATAAGTTTGAAATAAATTACAATAAATTGATTTTAGACAAAAAAAATAATACTAAAATAAAAGTAACTAAAAATACAAATCAAAATAAAATAATATATATTTGCAATATTGATGAAGATAAAAGTTTATTGAAGGGAAAATGTGAAATATATAAATTTGATTATAAGAAAAAAATCAATTGGGGAAATGTAAATCAAACAAATTGTCTTGTTATTTATTCAGATTATAAAAATATATATTATTATTTTGGTATAAAAGCTTCAATTATAAAAATGCTTATCAAGCTTGAATATAAGTTGAAAAATATTAAATTTAATAAAAATAAATTATCTTTTAAGATTAGTGCAAATATTATCAATAAATATGGTATAAATATTGAAAGTCAACACATTGGTTTTGATTTCGAAACAAGGAAAGAAATTAATTTTGATATTTCAAAAAAATCAAATATAAATTTAAAAGAAAAATGGTTAAATTACACACAGAAAATGAAAAATTTGATTAATTACGAATATGAATATAATTCTAAATTAAGATTTTATATAAATGCTGAGGGTGAAGAATTCTTTTATATGTTAGGCAGAAAAGAAAATTATAGAAGAATAAAATTTCATTATGTACCTTTGAAAAGTGGAGTTAAAATTAAAAATACAGCTATACATTTAAGAAGAACACCAGTCGGAACACTTGTTCTTGTAAGACGACCGGTTGAAGATGTCGAAAAAAATATAAAATTTAAAATTTTTGAAAGTGCATTTTTATCCTTTGTTCTTTTTTTTATTGGTAAACTAGCTAGAAAAGTAAGAAAAAAGAAAATAAATTTATTTTATGAAAAATTTGCTTCTAAATCAGAAGAAGGAACTTTTGATTTATGTGAATTGGTTTCTAAAAGAACAAATAATAATTCTTATTTCATTATAGATAAAAACTCAAATGACTACGAAAAAATCAAAGCATCAAAATTGGTAATAAAAAAATACTCATTAAAATATTATTGGAATATTTACACCGCAAATACTTTTATATCAACAGAGTCTCCTTCACATTTAAATATAATTAGATCAAACAATAAATGGATGAGAAGAACTCTAATGGAGAAAAAGTTTATTTTTTTACAACATGGAATAACATACCTAAAAAGACAAGGTGATATGTCTACTTTTGCAAAAGACAAAGAGGGTGAAGTAGATTATATAGTAGTTGGCAGTGAAAAAGAAAAAGAAATTTGTGTTGATATGCTAGGGATTAAAGAAAATCAATGTTTAAAAACTGGTTTACCAATTTTCGATACTATTGAATATAATCATATAGATGAAAAATGTCAAGATATAGTAACTATTATGTTAACTTGGAAACCGTATGAAGAATCCATAACAGATTTTAAAAAATCATCATACTATAAAAATAATATGGATGTAATTAAAGCTCTTAGTGGAAAAATAAAAGATAAAAATATAATTGTGATTCCACATCCAAAAATGATAAATTTTTTTAATGATACAGATATAAAAAAATATGTTAAAGATATGGCTATTTCAGAAATTCTAAAAAGAACAAAGTTACTTATAACAGACTATTCTTCTGTATGCTACAATTCTTTTTATCAAGGTGGTGCAGTCATATTTTATCAGCCTGACATTGATATTTTTGAAAAAGAGGTAGGAAAATTAATCCCTTATGATAATGAATATATTGGTGAGCGTTGTTTTAATTATGAACAATTAAATATATTATTAAAAAAATGTATATCAAATTTTAAAATTAAATTAAACTTATTAAGAAATGAAAATTATATAAGTAATTATAAAGCTATAAATAAATTTAGTGATGGAAAAAATACAGAAAGACTGATTGAAAAACTTGATCAACTTAATATAATTTAAATATATATGGGGGAGTGTATTTTATATGCAAAATATTGAAGAATATGTTTTAAAAAAATCTCAAATTGAAAGCCAGGGCTTTCATACAGCTATAGTAGAAATAATAGAAGAAAATAAAATATTTATAAAAATTTTTAGAAAAGTTGTTTTAGGTTCTCCAAATGTTTATATTATATTAAAAGACGAAAATGATGAAGTAGTTTCAATACAAAAACAAAAAATAGAAAATCAAATGCTTATTTTGACATTAAATGAAAATATACTATCTAAAATTGCTACTAAGGATAATGTAGGAAAAAAAGAAATAAGGGTTTACGTATGTTATGAAACTGAAGATAATTGGTT
>JAEXNS010000177.1 GCA_023439605.1 Bacillota bacterium
AATTTATAGCACTTATGAAAGGCATAATCGCCAATTGATTCTACTGAATTTCCTATATAGGCTTCACTTAAAGAAAAACATTCGTAAAAAGCGTAGGAACCGATAGTTTTAACACTATCTGGAATGGTTATAGACTCAAGTTGATCACAACAAGCAAAAGCACCTTCATCAATTTTCTGCAAATTGGAACTTAACTTTATTGCTGTTAATGAATAGCAGTTTGTAAATGCACCTTCCTGTATTTCAGTAACGGAATCAGGTAGTTTTATTGCTAATATGGTGTTTATATTATTTTTTTCAGAAAATTCAACTTCCTTATCTTTAGGCTCTTTATATCCATCAAAAGCATATTTTCCAATTGTAGTAACAGTTTTACCATCTATTTTTTCAGGTATTCCAACCGAAGGAAGCTCACCTAAATATCCAGTTATAGTTATATTATCACCATTTACTTCATAAGTAAAATCTTCAGCAGCGTTATCAGAAACTGTAGAAAATCTAGAGTCTTCCTCAGGTGGTGTATTTTTAACTTTATTTATTTCAGAAATCGTTGTTTCAGCTGTTGTGTTTGAATTGATTTTAGACGAATTAGATTCATTATCTTTTTTGCAACTTGATAAAACAGATAGTGAAATAATTAATGAAATAAACAAAGCTATTTTTTTTGTTTTCATAGTATACTCTCTTTCTCTTAAATCTTTGGTTTGGATTTAATAGCTATAATAGTTACTATAGTCCATAAAATGTTATAAGACATTAAATTTATAGCAGTCAATTCTCTTGTTGATTTTATAAATATAAAAATTATACAAAAAATAACCGCTATTAAAACAGAAGACATTTGTAATAAAAGGCCTATCAAAGAGCTACGTCTTATATTTTTGATTTTTAATAAAACATCTGTAAAAGAAGATAGATTATCATTACAGCAAACTGAAGCATTGGCGTTTTCTACAGGCACAGACTCGTCTTCGTAGTTTTTTTGTAGTCTATAAGGTAACATCTTTATTGAATCTTCTGGTATATCATATAACTCTGTCAACTTTTGAATGGAAATGATAGAATCAATACTTCTAATTATTATTGCTATATCATTATTTATAAGATCTACAAGGCTATTTTTTACGTTTATATCAGTCTTAATATCAACAACAAACATTGCGGAAAGATTTCCTGATATAGAAAGATAAACTACAGATTTTCCTCTGTTTGTATATTCGGTTTCCTTTGATAAAGGAGGGAGGCCTTCTATACTATGATTTATCATTAAGTCTCTGTTTCCAAGCAAAATCCTTTTATTATTAATCCAACCACATAAGCCCATGGAATCTTCATAAATGTAGTTTTCAACTTTATGCAGAATTTTTGTTTTTCCGTCTATAACCTTTAAAAACATATGTTTAAGAATACTATTTGCATGAGTTGTTAAACTTGCAGCTTCAATTATTGCATCATCAATTTTTGTATCTGAAAAAATTTTAATTGCTGTTAATGTTATTGAGTTATTTGGAAATAACTTTTCAACGTCTATTATAACTGAATTTGTATCATAAAAATCCTCTACGCCTTGGTAGCCAAAAACACAGTTTTTAATATCTTCTTCTTTTTCAAATTGAAATAAAAGTGGTAAATTTGAAATAAAAGAAATTGCAAAAAGGCCTGTTGCAGATAAAACCATTGATACAATTGAAAAATAGGACGCAAGATCAAAAGATTTTGTTAAGTAAGATGAAACAGTAGCTATTAAAAAGGATATAATCAGTAAAATAGGTGTAGCATATTTACAAAACCTATCACCAATATCTATTGAATAAGAATATTTTAAGAAGTCTTTAAAAGAATCTGTTTTTTTCATATATGCCAAAATAGGATAGTCTGTTAAAATACCCTTAGTCATTTTTTCGGCCTTTTCTTCGTTTTCCATATATTCAACAGCATATTTGCTAGTGTTAGAAGAAACAAATTTGAAATTTTTGATTGTTCTATTTACTATCAATAATTTGCCGAAAGTGTTAAATAAAAAAGAAAATATAGATATAGGCATAAATAAATTTATAATTTTAGCTTCTAACAAATCAGGTGAAAAAATTGTAAAAAAAGATGAAACAGTAGCGATAAGCAATGAAATAGAAACAAAAGTATCGCAATCTGCCCTGAATTTAATCAATTTTTTTATGCTACTCCACAAAATTGATAATGATGAAAATGACGTAATTAATCCTAAAGTAAAATGGATAAAACTATATGCTTGTGCCGATGTACCTAACTTTAAAGTATCAAAAATGGGGAAGTTATATGATGCGGTAAAGACTAAATATAGACTGGCCAAGGCACTAAAAAGTTGAATAAGTATTTTCCCGAATAAATTTCCTTTTAAATCATATAAATCAGTTAGTATTGATTTTGAAGATTTTAAGGTATTGGATTTACTGTTTTCAGTGGTGAGAATAACTTCTTTTTTAAATAAGTCAGAAAACTTAAATGGTTTTTTGAGATTTGATTCATATTCACTTAAAGGTATATCTATAGAGAAAAAATCCATATCAGGAGTGTTTTTTACATTTATATCATCATGTTTTCGTGTTTTTCGATATTTTTCAAAAAAATCAAGTTTTTTATTTAACCTAGATAACGAACTTTTAGGTTTTGTAATAATTTTTGATGCAATAATTTGTTTTTCATGTGAAGGTGGCTTTTCAACTTTAGGTTCTATAGTTATTTTTTTGTTCTGATTTTCTTGTATTTGATTAACTTGTTTAAAAATAGATATTGTGTTTTCTGAAACAGGATGAATATTATTATTTTTAGTTGATTTTTGGTTGCCTTTTTGAGGAGTATTTTTATTATATAAATTTTCACCCTTATTTTTTTCAGGATTAGTATGCTTAGTTTTCTTATACGGTTGATTTGCATATCTAATATTGTTTTTTGGATTTTTATTTATTTTTGTAGGTTTATCTATAATTCTTGTAGAACTTCTATCTATATAACTTATTTTTAATTTTGGTGAATTATCCTTGTTGTTATTTTTTTCGACTTTTTTCTCTTCATGAGATGTTTCGTTTTGGTCTTTGCTTTCGCTTATAATTGAATCTATGTTATCGTTTTTAACGTTATTGGTTTCTGTTTCGGAAGAGTATTCTTGTAATATATTATCAATTGAATATTTATTTTTTGACATAAATATCTCCTTATTTACTTCGTTGTTTAACAATTTCGTATATGAAAATACCAGCAGCAACAGAAGCATTGAGAGAGTTTATTTTCCCTAACATAGGAAGCTTAATTAAAAAATCACATTTTTCTTTAATCAATCTACCTATTCCAAATCCTTCCGAACCTATAACTATGGCTATAGGACCGGATAAAGAAGTTTTTGAATAATCTTCTCCAGAAATATCTGTTCCATATATCCATACACCTTGTTGTTTTAAAAGGTCAATGGTCATAGCTAAGTTTGAAACTTTTGCAACTGGCAAAATGCTGGCGGCTCCAGCAGATGTTTTGTATACTGTTTGATTTAAAGAGGCACTTCTTCTTTTGGGTATTATTATTCCGTCCGCTCCTGCTGCTTCAGCAGTTCTAATTATTGCTCCAAGATTGTGAGGATCTTCTATTTCATCACAGATTATTATAAACGGATCGGTATTTTTTTCTTTAGAAATACTTAAAATTTCTTCAACAGTATAGTATTTTGCACATGAAATATTGGCCACTACACCTTGGTGTGATGTAGTACCAGTCATTTGAGTTAGTTTTTGATCGGTGGAATTTTTTATTACAATTCCTTTTGATTTAGCTATAGAAGTTATTTTGGCAATACTTCCTGAGTTAGCACTTGAATTTACGTAGATACAATCTATGGTATCAGTAACTTTTAAAGCTTCTAAAACAGGATTTCTTCCAAAAATTATATTGTTGCAATCTATTATATGCTCATTATCTTTTTTTTCATAATTGTTCATTGTTATCCCACTTCTATAAGTAAATTTTTTAATTTATTTGAAAGATATCTTAAATTGTGATACCTATATTGAATTTAAAATCAATAAAATAATTATACCATTTTTATTATAAAAAAACAATCTTTTTTTTGTAGAAAACCTATTAAAATTGCATTTTTCTTAATTATAAAAATAAAACCTAAAATAGTTGCTTTATTAAATCAAAATCCCCAATACAAAGCTTTTAATGTAATTATAAGTAAAAATATTATAAAAAAATTTTCATTTAAACAAATAATGTTGAAAACTATGTTGAAACAGTTGAAAGAAATGTGGTATAATGTTTAAATCATATATTTACCTGTTGAAAATTATGTGGAAAGCGTGGAAAACTTAGTGATTTTCTATGTTAAAAAAATGTTTATATATGTTGAAAATATAATTTTAAAGTTTAAAAATTTTTTTAGCTGTTGAAAAGTATTTTAAATAAAAATAGGAGAATTTAAATGGAATATATAGTAAAGGATTTAGATGTGTTGGTCTATGAAAAAGATTTTGATTTGGAACAAACATTAGATTGCGGGCAGGCGTTTAGGTGGTCTAAAACAGAAACTGGATTCAAGGGCTTTTTTTACAATAATTTTTTGGAGTTAGAAGAAAAAGATGGGGTTATAATTTTAAAAAATACATCACAAGATGATTTTTTAGGAATATGGAAGGATTACTTTGACCTTGATAAAGATTATGATAAATTAAAAAAAATATTTTTTAAGGATGATACGTTAAAAAAAGCTTGTGAATATGCATATGGAATTAGACTTTTAAAACAAAATAGCTGGGAAACATTATGTTCTTTTATAATTTCTCAAAATAATAATATTCCAAGAATAAAAGGAATTATAAATAGATTATGTGAAAAATTTGGGTGTTTTCCTGACGAAAAGAAATTGGCAACCTGTAATATAGAGGATTTAGAATTTTTAAAAGCAGGATTTAGAACAAAATATATATTAGATGCTGCAAAAAAAAGTTGCATCTGGTGAAATAGATTTATCAAAAATAAAAAATTCGGATATTAATTTTGGAAGAAAAGAATTGCTAAAAATATATGGTGTTGGTCCCAAAGTTGCTGAATGTACGTTGCTTTTTGGCATGTATAAAACAGAGGCATTTCCTATAGATGTATGGATAAAAAAAGCACTTGATATTTATTACCCATTAGGTTTTCCAGAGTTTGTAATTGAAAAAGGAATAGCACAACAGTATTTATTTCATTATATTAGAAATAATAATGAAGAAATATAAAAAAATCGTGTTTAAAAAATTAAACACGATTTTTATAAGATAAGCTGATAGCAGGAATTGAACCTGTAACCTGCGGTTTACGATACCGCTGCTCTACCTATTGAGCTATACCAGCATATTTACTAGGTTATCTATAGTAAAATTGTACAATACTATTTTAACACATATTTATTATATGTCAATAGAAAATAAAAAAATTAAAAAAAAAATTGTAATTTTTTAATGGTTATGTTATAATAAAATGTATTGATTGAGATTAAAAATTATGAAATATTTTTAAGAGGAGATTTAGTGTTATGTCTAAACGTAAAAAAAGACCTTTGTCCATAGTAGCTGTGTTAATAGAAATAATTTTAATTTTGTTAGTTATGTTGTCGGTTGCTTCAAATGTGTTGTTTTATGATGAGAATTTTGCTCCCGAATTCATGGGAAATTCTTATTTTATTATGAACAATGATGAAATGCAAAATATACCTAAAGGAACGTTGGTTATATCAAAATTAGATGATTTTGATAATATTAAACCAGGAAGAGCAGTTTTGTGTTCTATTGGGAATGGTAAGAAGACCATTCTAGGACTGGTAAATGTTGAAACAAGAGAAACAGGAGAAAGTTTATACTTGGTAAAAGGTGGGGTCGAAAATTCTATTTTATCATATACATTGCCTAAAAAGCAAATACTTGCTCATAGTATAAAACAGTCCCAAGAAGCTGGAACAATGATAACTTTTGCTAAGACTAAACCAGGTATAATTCTTTTGATAATTTCCCCTCTAATAATAGTTATCATAATGTCTATTGCAAGGATTATAGGTAATAGAAAATTTAATTCTATGATTGAATGTGAAGAAGATGAAAAGAAAGAAAAAGTAAACTCAGAAGTTATCCCTTTATTTGAAGCTGGAGAAGAAACAAATAAAAGTAAAGAGTTTATTAGTAAGAAAGCCTCTATTGCTGAAAATTTTGCAAATAAAAATGTTAATAGAGAAAATAACAAAGATGAAAATCAATTTTCAAAAAATAAAGAAAAAACGTCTACAGATATAAAAACAAAAAATGAACAAAGTAATAAAGCAAAAAGAGAAGCAACTTTTACAAATATAAATTGGAATGATGTTTCAAAAGTAAATAAAGACATAGAAAAAATTCCAGAAGAAGAATTTGCTTTTAAAAATGATAAATTAGAAAAAATGATAAATGAAAAGAATAGTAAATTAACTTATAATTATGATACTATAGCAGATAAAATAGCTAAGGATTCAAAAGATGAAGAAAAAATAACAGAATCTATAAAACAAGTGGAACAAAGAAACTTTACTGCAAATGAAATAATTGATCAGGTTTCTGATGAAATGAAATATGTACCAGAAAATAGAGTTTACAAACCTAAACCAAAAGTTAAAAATGAAACATCAACGATTAACAATGAAACTATACAAGTTTCACCTCAAAATGTAATTCCTGAAAAATCTAAACCAGTAGAAAATGATTACGAACTGGAGAAAATTAAAACAGAACCTAAAAAAGCAACAAATAAACCAAGGCCAAAAAGCAAATTGTCCGCTTCTTCTTTTGATGATTTATTAAAAGTTATAGATGCAGAAAAGAAGAAACTGGATTAAAAATGTAAAAAATTTAATTTAATGTCTACTAAATAAACTTATACATTTATTTAGTAGACCTTATTTAAGTGAAAAATCATTAATTTTTTGTTTTTTTATTAAAAAAACAAAAAATATATAAAAAAATATTGTAATTTGTTGAAAAGTTTTATATAATATAATTAATATATTATATATTGTCTTATTTCAAACAATAAATAAACTAGGAAGTGTATTATGGATTTAAATGAATTAAGAAATGAAATAGATAAACTTGATAAAGAAATATTAAATGCATTTGCAACAAGAATGGATATATGTAAGAGAGTGGCTTTATATAAAAAGGAGAATAATCTACCTATTTTTCAAGGAAATAGAGAGAATGAGGTTTTAAACAAAATAAAAGTATCATCACCAGAAAATCTTTTAGATAGTACAACCGTTTTATTTTCAAGTATAATGGATATAAGTAAAAGTTTACAGCAACAGGAGCTTTTTAAAGAAGAAAAATATTTAAATTCAAAAGTTTTAGATTTAGATAAGGCAAAAAAAATAGGGTGTCAAGGCGTAAAAGGTGCAAATTCTGAGGCGGCTGCAGTTGAACTTTTCGGTGAAGAGAAAGAGATTGTTTTCTATCATGATTTTGAAGATGTTTTTAAGGCAGTAGAAAATGGGGATGTTGATTTTGGGGTTTTACCTATACAAAACTCAACTACTGGTTCTGTTGCTAAAAATTATGACTTGATGAAACAATATGATATGTATATAGCAAAAATGGTAAGAACACAAATTTCTAATTGTTTGGCTGTAAAGAATGATATAGATGTAAAAGATATAGAGGCTGTTTATTCGCATCCCCAAGGATTGTTTCAGTGTTCTAAGTTTTTATATGAAAATAATTTAAGACAAATGCCATATGAAAATACTGCTTCTGCTGCAAAATTTGTTTCTGAAAGTAGTGAAAATATAGCTGCTATTTGTTCTTTAAAATGTGCAAAATTATATAATTTAAGGGTGTTAAAGGAAACAATTGCCGATAGTCCATCAAATTATACTAGATTTATATGTATATCAAAAGACTTTTATAAAGAGGAAAATTCAAAAACTATATCTATATTGGTTACAATACCAAATACACAAGGAAGTTTATATAGATTATTAACTAAGTTTTATGTAATAGGATTAAATTTGCAAAAAATAGAAAGCAGACCAATTCCAGATGGAAGTTTTGATGTTATGTTTTATTTAGATTTTGAAGGTGACATAGAAGATAGAAAAGTTACTGCTCTTTTAACTGAGCTTGATAATGAAATGAAGGAATTTAAATTTTTAGGAAACTATAACGAGTTATTTTAGAATTCACATATGCGTTTTGATAGGAGTGAAAGTTGTGTTTTATTGTTATGGTATAACGGAAAAAGGTATAAAGCAAAAAAATGAAGATGCAGTATTGTTAAATAAAACTGTTTTAAGTGAAGGGTGTTATGAAACAAAATTAACGCCACCATTTATAATTGGTGTTTGTGATGGTGTTTCAGGTGAAAATACAGGTGATATTGCTGCGAAAACCTGCCTAAAACAATTGGCCAATCTAGAGTATTCAAGTGAGGTTAATATTCAAAAAAAAGTTTATCAAATTCATAAATATTTACAAAGATATGGTAAACTACATAAAAAATCATTTAACATGCAAACTACCTTATGTGCTTTGACTGTAGATGAAAAAGAAGAATTATCTGTTGTAAATGTAGGTGATTCAAGGTTGTATTTATTTAGAAATTCTACTTTAAAACAATTAACTAAAGATCAATCCTTGGTGCAAGTTTTATATGAAAGAGGAAAAATTGCATATGAAGAGAAGAGAAAACATATTCATAGAAATATAATTTTCCCTGCTTTAGGAAATAATGATGACAAGCCCCAAGTTGATGTTAAGAAGTTAAATATAAAAATGGAATATGGCGATATGGTGTTAATATGCTCTGATGGATTAACGGATTATGTTATAAATGCCGAGATAGAAGAAATACTTGCTAAACCATTGCATATAACGAAAAGATTAGAAGAATTAGTAGAGTTAGCTTTACAAAAAGGTGGACGTGACAATATATCTATAGTTGCAGTTCTTATGATAGATTAAAATATACCTCAAAAGGTATATTTTAATCTATTTTACTTTCTAAATATAGAACTAAAAATACATTATTTTGATTGACATAATAGTTATTACAGTGATATACTATATAAAAAAAGATATAGAAAAGGTAAAGTTTAGTTGCTATTCAGCCACTAAAAGTAAAGTTTGCGATTTCGACTCTGCGGAGTCGACCGGGCTTTCCGGTCGTCCTGGACCTTCGGTAAAACATCTCTACCCTATACATATGGCTGAATAGTAACAAAAAAGTATCTGAAATAGTTTAGAAATCAATTTAAAATATTTAAATTAAAGCACTATACATGTGAATTAATAGTAACGAAAAGGAGTCATATCATGAGTAAATTTGATATAGTTGTAATTGGAAGCGGCTCTGGATTAATGATAGTCGAAGCCGCAATAAATAGAGGATTAAACTGTGCTATAATAGAAAATTCTTCTTTTGGTGGAACCTGCTTAAACAAGGGATGTATACCATCAAAAATGTTAGTATATCCTGCAGATTTGATTCGTGAATTTGAAAAATCAAATAGAATAGGTGTTACTTTTACAAGACCTAAAATTGATTGGGGTAAAATTTCAGAAAGAGTATGGAATCAAATAAATCATCACAAAGACATAGAAGAAACTTTTAGTAAAATAGAAAATCTTAAAGTTTACAAAGGCTTGGCGGAATTTGTTGATAATTATACATGTAAAGTAAAGTATAAAGATAACACAGTTTCTGAAAATATACAAGCAGATATTTACGTAATAGCTACTGGTGCAAGGTCATTTATTCCATCAATAAAAAATATAGAACAAACAGGATACTTAACATCTGAAAGTTTTTTTGGAGAGGGATTTCCGAAAAAAATTTTTGATAGCCTTATCATTGTAGGTGGAGGTGCTATTGGAGCAGAATTTGCACATATTTTCTCATCTTTAGGTACGAAGGTTACAATAGTTGAACTAAAAAATCATATTTTATCAACAGAAGAAGAGGAAATAAGCTTTTTTGTAGAAAATGAATTCGAAAATAATGGAATAAAAATTTTAACAAATAATAAAATAGTTAACTCAAGTAAAAATAATAACAAAAAAACTTTGACTGTTGAAAATGTTTTAACAGGAGATACAAATATAATAGAAGCCGAAGAAATTTTTATTGCATCTGGTGTTCGTACAACTACAGATATTTTAAAGTTAGAGAACACAGACATTGATTTGGATGATAGAGGTTGGATAAAAACTAATGCATATTTAGAAACATCTCAAAAAAATATATATGCTATAGGTGATGTAAATGGCAGGTATCAATTTAGACATAAAGCAAATTATGAAGCTGAAATTTTAATGAATAATTTATTTACGAGTGAAGAAAAAAAGAGAACTTGTTATAAAGCTGTTCCATGGGCTGTATTTACATGGCCACAAGTAGCTCATGTTGGAATGACGGAAAAAGAAATACAAAAATTAGGACAAAAATATTGGATAGGTAAGAACTATTATTCTCAAATTGCAGCAGGAATTTCAATGGGGATTTCAGACGATTCCGATGATAACGGGTTTGTTAAGATTATAGTTGGTGAGCAGAAAACGATATTGGGTGTTCACATTGTAGGACCAAATGCTGCTGTTCTTGTTCAGCCATTTGTTTATCTTATGAATATAAATTATAAATGCGAGAAACAAAAAATGGAAAATAAAAATAATTTGATTTGCCATCAGCTAGGTAGTTATACTCCAATAAAAGATTCTATGGTAATACATCCATCTTTCAATGAACTTACAGCTTGGGTTATAGATAATATAAATTGGCAAGATGTAAAATAAATATAAAAATTAAAACACTTCAAATTAAATGTTAAGTTTAATTTGAAGTGTTTTTTAGAATTAATTATAAACTAACCAAGTATTTTTTTAAGATCAGCTTCAGGTGTTGAAATAGGAGTAAGTGCATAATTTTCAACTAGAATATTTAGTACATTTGGTGAAACAAATGCAGGTAATGTTGGGCCAATATATATGTTTTTAATTCCAAGATATAATAAAGTTAGTAAAATACATACAGCCTTTTGCTCATACCAAGAAAGAACAAGGGTTAAAGGTAAGTCATTTACTCCACAGTTAAATGCTTCTGCAAGAGCAACCGCTACTTTTATTGCACTAAATGAGTCATTACATTGGCCCATATCCATTATTCTTGGTAAACCACCTATTTCACCAATATTTAGGTCGTTAAAGCGATATTTACCACATGCTAAAGTTAATATTACTGTATCAGATGGTGTTGCTTTTACAAAGTCTGTATAATAGTTTCTTCCAGGTTTTGCACCGTCACATCCACCTACAAGGAAGAAGTGTTTAATTGCACCATTTTTAACGGCATCTATTACTTTGTCGGCAACACCTAAAACAGTATTATGCCCAAATCCAGTAGTTAATGTATCACCACCGTTTATTCCGAACATTTCCTTATCTTCAGAATATCCACCAAGTTCAAGAGCCTTTTCAATAACTGGAGTGAAGTCCTTATTATCATCAACATGAACAAGTTCTGGATAACCAACAGTTTCAGTTGTAAACACCCTATCTTTATAGCTAGGTTTAACAGGCATTAGACAATTTGTTGTAAATAAAACTGCACCTGGTATTTCATCGAATTCTTTTTGTTGATTTTGCCACGCAGTGCCAAAATTGCCTTTTAAGTGTGAATAAGCTTTTAATTTAGGGTAGGCATGAGCAGGTAACATTTCACCATGAGTATATATATTTATGCCTTTACCTTCTGTTTGTTTTAATAATTTTTCAAGGTCTAATAAATCATGTCCGCTTACAACTATAAAAGGACCTTTTTCTATTTTCATAGGCACAGAGGTTGGAATAGGATGACCATATGTTTCGGTGTTTGCCTTGTCCAAAAGTTCCATGCAAGCAAAATTAACTTTTCCTGTTTCTAAAACTATAGGTAATAGTTCGTCTATAGTTAATTCTGAGCCTATTGCATTCAATGCTTTATAGAAAAATGAATTTACATCTTCATTTTCATATCCTAATACATAAGCATGATAAGCGTATGCCCCCATACCACGAATTCCAAATAAAATCAATGATTTAAGTGAACGCACATCTTCGTTATCTACCCATAAGTCATTTACAGAATAATCTTGAATTGAAGAATCAATTTTGTTTTTTTCAGTTTGTGCAGCTTTTACATAAACTTGAATGGCTTCGTTGTCAAAATTTACATTCGTAATTGTTACAAATAAACCTTCGATAATGACTTTTGTTGCCTCTTTATTTTGCTTATTTTTTGCAACAGCCGCTTTTGCTAATCCAATAAGAGCTCCTGTTAAATCATCTTGCAAATTTGCAGTATCTGCTTTTTTGCCACAAACTCCTGCAGCACCTGAACATGATTTTGAACCCGCAGTCTGTTCACATTGAAAACAAAACATTTTTTCCATTTTAAATACCTCCAAATTTGTTTTATATAAATTGTTTAATTTATTTTTTAAACAATTATAGACTATTCTTGAATATTACCATCTATTGTAATGGTGTGTATTTGCCATGGTATCATTTTACCACAATTTTTAAGTGCATTTATAACAGCATTTTGTATTCCTGTACAACAAGGCACTTCCATTTTAACCACTGTTACACTTTTAATGTTATTATTTTTTAAAATTGCTGTTATTTTTTCTGAATAATCACCCTCATCAAGTTTTGGGCAACCTATAAGTGTTATCTTATTTTTCATAAACTTATTATGAAAATCACCATATGAAAATGCAGTACAATCTGCAGCTATAAGTAAATTTGCACCATCAAAGTAAGGTGCATTTACAGGAACTAATTTTATCTGTACTGGCCATTGGTTTAATTCACTAGTCATATTAGTGTATTCGGATTTTTTTTCTTCTTTTCTAGTATTTTCAAAAGAATTTTTATTAATAGCTTGTGAACGAGTGCCAGGACATCCATGAAACTGTGTTTGAAGTGATTCTTTTTCAGTAGATTTTTTTACTGCCTCTTCATCGAAAGGCAATGCTTCTCTTTCTTCAAAAGAAATAGCACCTGTTGGACATACAGGTAAACAATTTCCTAAACCATCACAATAATCATCTCTAATTAGTTTTGCTTTTCCATTTATCATTTTAATAGCACCTTCGTGGCATGCTTCTGCACATAGTCCACATCCGTTGCATTTATCTTCATTGATTTTTATTATTTGTCTTATCATAAAAATTCATCCTTTCATTTTGAACTTAAGTATAAAAGTTATTGACTTCATGACTATATTTTACTATAATTAAATTATAAAGTCTGTTGTTTTTACAACAAAGGAGAAAAAAATGAAAAAATATTTTGAAACATTAAAAGAAGTAGAATTATTTAAAGATTTATCAGATATAGATATAGAAAATATACTTTCCGGGTTAACGCCACAGTTAAAAGAGTATAAAAAAGGTGATATTATTTTTAATTCAGGAGATATTGTTCAAGAGGTAGGAATTGTTTTATATGGCAAAGTATATATTTTAAAAGATGATTATTTAGGAAATAGAAATATTCTTGCTGAAATAAATAAGGGTGGTATATTTGCTGAGGCTTTTTCCTGTGCAAAAGTAAAGAAAATTCCAGTTAGTGTTATGGCATCGATGGAAACAAAGATACTTTTTATTGATTATATAAAAATACTTAAAACAAATACATATGGATGTATGCTTCATACTAAAATAATTGAAAATATGATGTTTATACTTGCGAAAAAAAATATAATGATGAATCAAAAAATAGAGCATATGTCTAAAAGAACTACAAAAGAAAAACTGTTGTCATATTTATATTCACAGGCTCAAATTTTTGGAGGTAAAACATTTGAAATTTCATTAAATAGGCAGGAATTGGCGGATTTTTTATGTGTAGAAAGAAGTGCAATGTCAAGTGAATTAAGTAAGCTTAGAGAAGATGGGATTATAAAATTTAATAAAAATGCTTTTGAAATTTTATGATCCGATATCGAAATCGAATACAATATTTATTTTCAAACTAAATGCAACAAGAATTCTTTTCTAAGTTGCATTTGCTTTGAAAATTTTCGCGTGAAAATTTTATATGTGATCCTTAAAAAAAGTTGTTGACAAAATAAAAAATATATGATATAATTTTAAAAGTCAAGTAAAGAGATAGGGGTATAGCTCAGCAGGTAGAGCAGCGGTCTCCAAAACCGCGTGTCGTGAGTTCGATTCTTACTGCCCCTGTTATAATAAAAAACGTCATGGATTTTTATCTGTGGCGTTTTTTATTATAATAATTTTAACTTGACTATTGATCAAAATTAAAGGTATAATTAATGTATACGAATAAATAAAGGAGAGGTGCAACAAAATGGGGATATATTTAAATCCAAACAATATGAACTTTCAACAAAGTATAAATTCAGAAATATATGTAGATAAGAGTATGTTAATAAAATATGCAAATAAAGTAATAAATACAGAACAAAAATATATATGTGTAAGTAGACCAAGAAGATTTGGGAAATCAATGGCGGCAAATATGTTATCTGCATACTATAGTAAAGGTTGCACTTCAAAAGAATTATTTTCGGGATTGAAAATATATGAAGACGAAAACTTTGAAAAGCACTTAAATAAGTATAATGTAATACATTTAAACATGCAAAATTTTTTAAGTGAGTCGGAAAATATAGATGATATGATTAAATATATAGAAGAAGATATTATGGAGGAAATAGAAAAAGATTTTATTAATGTTGAATTTCCAAAAAGAAAAACATTGCCTAAAGTTATGGCTAAAATTTTTTATATAACAAAAATATCTTTTATATTTATAATAGATGAATGGGATTGTATATTTAGATTACATAAAACAGATGGAGAATCACAAAAAAAGTATTTGGATTTTTTAAGAGGATTATTAAAAGATCAAAGTTATGTAGCACTTGCATATATGACAGGAATTTTGCCGATAAAAAAATATGGAATACATTCGGCATTGAATATGTTTACAGAAATATCAATGACAAATGCAAGGGGTTTTTCTGAATTTACAGGTTTCACAGAAGAGGAAGTAAAAGGACTTTGTGAAAAATACAATATGTCTTTTGAAGAGACTAAAAGATGGTATGATGGATATGATTTAAAAGGTATATCAATATATAATCCAAGATCAGTAGTTATGTCCATGACAGGATATGATTATGACAATTATTGGGCATCAACAGAAACGTATGAAGCTTTAAAAGTATATATAGAAATGAACTGTGATGGATTAAGAGATACAGTGATAGAACTTTTATCTGGAAATAGAAAAGAGATAGATACAAC
>JAEXNS010000238.1 GCA_023439605.1 Bacillota bacterium
GCATGGGAATGGCACAATTACTTAATGCTAAATATGATGAAGATGAACTTTCTTTTTTGAGTTCGTTGCGTTCTTTTTTGAATCCAGAACGTGAAAAAAACAATATCGTTTTTACAGTAATTGAGGATAATATGTTGGACATAGCTGTAAAATCAATCGAAAATGTAATAGGTGATTTGTGCACTAAGGATACAGGCGTTGTTTTTAGTGTACCTGTTGATTATGTAAAGGGGATAATTTAAATTGGAAAACAAAATCTTACTTGAAATTGCGGTAATGTTGATGGTTGGAATTATATTTGGAAGAATTGCAAAGAAACTGAAGTCGCCAAATGTAACAGGCTATTTAATAGCAGGGTTGCTTTTAGGACCTTCTTTTCTAAACATAATTCCATCCGACATGCTAAATGGTTTTGCTGTAATATCAGATATAGCACTTGCTTTTATTGCTTTTTCTATAGGAAGTGAGTTTAGTTTAGATTACTTTAAAAAAGTAGGAAAAGCACCGATAATAATTGCAATATTTGAAGCTATTATTGCTGTAATTTTGGTAACAGGTATATTAATATTGGTTGGTGTTGATATGAAATTGTCATTGCTTTTAGGTGCAATTGCTGCGGCAACAGCTCCAGCACAAACAATAATGGTTATAAACCAATATAAAGCTAAAGGAAAATTGACATCGTTGCTTATGAGTGTTATAGCCATAGATGACGCAGTAGCTTTAATTGGTTTTGGATTTGCAGCAACTATTGTTAATTTAACAGTTGGAAATAATTCAAACTTAATTCTTTCGCTTTTAAAACCCATATATGAAATTTTGATTTCTGTAATAATAGGTTTTGTTTTTTCTTTAGTTATGAAACTATTGTTTAAAAGATTTAAAAAACCTTCAAATGTATTGTCTATAACTATTTCCTGCATATTATTTTCATACTGGATTGCAGAAATAAGTCATGGTTCACCTTTGTTAGCCTGTATGTCATTAGGTGCTTTTTTAGCGAATATTTATTTTGAAATAGGGAAAATAATGAAGGTTTCGGAAGGGTTTACTGCACCAATATTTATGATGTTTTTCGTTATTTCAGGAGCGGGATTTGAAATAAAAGCTTTACCTGCTATTGGATTAATCGGAATATTGTATGTAGTATTTAGAGTTATAGGTAAATGGTTTGGTGCATGGATGGGTTGTAAATTAACTAATCAAGATGATAAAATATGCAAATATCTTGGCCCGACATTAATGCCACAGGCTGGAGTTGCTTTAGGATTAGTAGTGGTTGCAGGAAATATAGTTCCTCAATATGAATCAAAAATAAGAGTAGTAATATTGTGTTCGACATTTATTTATTCGTTGATAGGTCCAATAACTGCAAAAATCGCTTTACAAAAAGCAGGAGATATTTCAAGTGTAAATACAAATGAAAAATTAGTTTGTAAAGTGGTAAAATAAAAAAAATCAACTGAAAATTTTATTAAAAATTTTCAGTTGATTTTTTTATTTTTCATATTGGTCTATCCCATTTTTGTATAATATACAGGATAATTTATAAGAAACAAAATATAAGGCTAACGAAATAAAAATAGAAAAATAATTGTAAAAAGTTAGTTTATCAAATATATTATCTGCAAATTCATATGCATCTGTTTGGTTGAAAAAAGTTTCAAAACTGAAGTCAGGTAAATCTCCGAATAAATAGTAGATTATAAAAATAAAAAATATAATATTAAAGAAAATACTCCTAAAAATATTTCCATATTTAACTCCCAAACGTATTATAAATGGATATTCAACAGCGTTAAAAAATATATTTATGCCAAATAAAGCGATTATAATAGGAGTGATGTTTATTGTCTCTTTTAAGATAATGGAGCATATTAAATCACATATATATAAGCATATAACTGATGTTAGGGACATAATCAATGAAAAGTAATATTTTGAGAGGACTTGTCCTTTGTGATTTTGTGGACTAGAAATAATATAAAAGGCCCAAAGTTTTCTTTCATCTTTGATAAATATGTTTTGTTGTAAAGATCCAACTATTAAAAAAATTACAGGATAAAATATAACACATATAAAAAAGTGTGCATCTGTGTTGTTTATAGCTGAAAATATAACAGGGGATAACGTTAAAATGATTGTACCCAAAAGCATAAAAATATTTTTTTTTTGTAACAATATCTCTTTATAGAGAAGTCCAATCATTAGTTTTCACCTCTTTTTAATATTTTTAAAGAAATAATATAACCCCAAAATGATATAAATAATAAAATTAATATAGAAAGCGGAAGAATGGTATTTCTTATTTCTGAAAATTTTGTGAACATATCATTTACAAAAAATTTAAGTTCATCACTGTATTTTTCCATATTACGCATGATTAATATGGAAAAGGAAACATATATAATTACAGCAGGTAATATTAGTATAGCAGTAACGATGTTTTTTTGTCTATATTTATATGCTAAAATCATATATAATACATTTACTAAAAAAAAGAAAATAGAAATGATTAAGAAATTTTTTATTATATCTAAATTGAAATTTCTATTGCTCAAATGACTGATTATAACTGCATTTATTGTTGAAAAAACAAATGTAAAAAGAGTGTTTATAATTATGATTAGGTATCTTGAAATGATAATATCACTTTGTTTAACAGGTAAGGAATCGTAAAATATGTTCCATTTAACTTTGTAGTCGTGAAAAATACAGTCATTAAAAATTGTATTTACAGCAAGTAGGAATAAAGGGAAAGGTAAATATATAAGCGTATAATATGAAAATGTATCAGTTAAATAAAATTGTTCTTTTTCATTTAGTATTAACCTCATGTTTCCATAAATCATACTTAGTCTAAACAGTATTCCGATTATCATACCATAAAAGTATAAAATAGTTGCTAAAAAAAGTTTTTTCCTAGACAGGCAAAAATCTTTATATATTAATCCTTTCATTTTCAAAACTCCTTTTTTTGTTCTTGATATAGAAAAGCATTATTTCTTCAAGCGTGGTATTATCCATAATAAGACCTGAATATTTTTTTCTACATAAGGCCTTGTCTTTAACCATGACATCTATATTAAATTCGTTTGTTCTAACACTTACAACATCTTCGATATCTATATTTTTATAATCGTTTTTGCTACACTTTATAACACCATGATTTTCTAAAATATCATCTTTATACCCTGAAATAAGTAGCTCACCCTTATCTATAAAAGTTATGCTGTCAGCTATTTTTTCTAAATCAGAAGTTATATGTGATGACATAAAAATAGTATGATCTTCTTCTTGTAAAAATTCCAGAAAAATATCAAGTATTTCGCTTCTCACAACTGGATCAAGTCCTGTAGTGGCTTCATCCATAATAAGAAGTTTTGCGTTATGAGAAAGAGCAGTAGCTATTTGAAGTTTCATTTTCATCCCTTTAGAAAACTTGCCTAATTTCTTTTTTTGTGGCAAAGAAAATCTATCAAGATATGATTTATAGGTTTCACTATTCCATTCTTTATAAATGTTACGGAGTATTGTATTGATTTGTGTTGGATTTAATTCATCATGAAATGGTAATTCGTCAAAAACAACAGAAATGTTCTCTTTAATTTCTTTTTCGTTTAACGTATTATCCATTCCAAATATTTTTATATTGCCTGAATTACGGTGCAATATGTTTAATAGCAGTTTTATTGTAGTAGTTTTGCCAGAACCATTTTGTCCAATGAAACCCATGATGCTTCCTTTTGGAACAGACATATTTAGGCTGTTTAAAGTAAATCCATCAAATTTTTTAGTTAAATTACTTATTTCAATTGCGTTGGTATAATCATTCATTTTCCTCACCTCTATATACTATTTCTAGTATTTCTTTTAATTCTGTAATACTTATATCACACATTTTTGCTCTATCACATGCCCCTAAAAGAAAAGTTTCTATTTGACGTAAATTTTCCTCATGTATAAGTTCAGAATTTTGTGCTTTTACAAAGCTTCCTTTACCCGTATATGATTCTATAAATCCGTCTCTTTCTAAGTCGTCATATGCTCTTTTGGTTGTAATAACGCTAATTCGCAGTTGCATTGCCAGTGTTCTCATAGAAGGTAATGCATCACCTTCTTTAAGTGTGCCATTCATTATTAGCAATTTTATTTGGTAATAAATTTGTTGATAAATAGGTTCTCCGGAGGAGTTGCTTATTATAATATCCATAGTTCACCTCAAATTGTATATATACATTATATACATTATACATAATTTAAATTTAGTTGTCAATATATTTTTAAAATTTAAAAATAAAAAACCTTCTTAAAATTATATTAAGAAGGTTTTTTCATTTAATTTTCAGTTTCTTTTTTATTTGCAGATAAAATTAGATACATTCCAACTGGTAACATTAAAATACTTATCCATTGAGAAGTGGTTATACCTAGTAAACTTCCTCTGATATAATCATAACGGAAAAACTCTAGAATAAACCTTTCTATAGCGTAGATAGATAAATATAGCCCAGCTAATCTACCTAAAGGTGGCTTCCTATATGAATAAATAAATAAAAACAAAAAGACTATAAAATTTATGCCACTTTCAACTAGTTGAATGGGAAAAAGTTTAATATCTGTAGGAGCTATTTGAGGACTGTTGAAAAATACGCCGAATTTTTCCGAAGGTCTACCGTAACAGCAACCTGCAAAAAAACATCCAATTCTACCAAAGGCGTGAATAAGTGGAATGGATGGAGCAAAACTATCTATAAGTTTAAAAGCGTTTATTTTATAATATTTTGCATATAAAATACCTGCAATTAATCCGCCTATAAGTCCGCCATAGAAAACATATCCACCAAAAGCATAGTTTATTAAGGTTTTAAAATCTTTAGAGAGAACTTCAAAGTTCTTAATAATTCCACCTATGTTTGTTATAAAATAAACGGCTTTTGCACCTATTAAAATACCAATGCCAGCATGTGCAGCAGATAAAATTAAATCCTCTCGACTTATGCCATATCTGTTTTTTCTAAATATAACAATTATAACTCCTAAAATAGTACCTATAGTAGACATCACACCATACATTGGTATTTTGAAGCCCAAGAAATCTATAAAAGGTAAAATAGTACTCACTTCCTAAAATATCAGGCAAACCTTATAAGGTTTGCCTGATGGTTTAATTAATAGGACATATCTGATGCAGCACCTAAGCAGGCGGTACATCCGGTGCAAGCTATACACGATACAGCAAATAATACGTTTAGAACAATAGCTATTATAGAAATAATTACTGCTGCTTTAGCAGCTGAGTCCTCAGGGTTTTCTTTTTTTACCTGTGTTCCAATTATAAGTCCTGCAATAGAAAATGGGAAAACAAATAATCCTATAATCGAGAAAACAAGTGCGAGTGTTGATTTGTCTTTCATTTTGTTCATCCTCCTTTAATTTATATATCAGTTTAATGATATAACTTATATTGTACAACTTTTAAATGGAAATTTCCATAATAAATTTATACAAAAATGTGTGTGTATATTTAGTAAAATTTACACACGAGGAAAAGTTACTATTCAGCCTCTAAAAGTAAAGTTTACGGGTTTTTAAGAGTTTCGACTTTGCGAAGTCGACCGGGCTTTCCGGTTGCCCTGGACCTTCGGTAAAATGTCTACACTCTATACATATGGCTGAATAGTAACATTGTCTCAGCAATTTGATTAAGTTGACGACATTGTCCAGTCACTCTGGACCTTCGGTAAACCATACATTGGCTGAATAGTAACAGAAAAAATTGTATAAGAATTAAAGGGTATTCATTTTATTTTTAAAATCTTCCTTTAATTTTTCAAGACGTTTTGCATCTTCTTGACGTTTTATTTTAGCTTGTTCTTGAATTTGCTTTGTTTCTTCTATACCAGTAACTATAGTTTGCCATGTTTTTTCTAAAGTTTCTACCTGTATAGAACTTCCAGACGCTAATTGAGCTGTCATTTTTGATTGGAATACAGTATTTTCAGCGTTTTTAAGTAACATTTCATTTGTTTTTTCATCTAACGCCTTCATTGCATCGGCTTGTACTCTTTGACGTTTTAACATAACAGCTTGTGCAAGAGATTGTTTAAATACAGGCATAGTGATTATAAATGAAGAATTTATTTTACGTATTAGATTTAGATTTGAAAATTGCATAGTTTTAAGCATAGGAACAGTTTGCATTGCAACATTTTCAGCTATTTTTAAATCCATAACTCTTTGATCTAAAATTTCTCTTACTTGTTGTAAATTATTTAAATCCATTCTTATGGTTGCATCATTAGGGTTTGCATTTAATTTTGCTTGATAATCAGCAATGTAAGAATCCAGTTCTTTTACACCCTGCTCACCAGCTAAGATATATTTTAATAATTCTTGATAGTAATTTATATTAGCTTTAAACATGGTTTCAAGTTTTACATTTGCCTCGCCAATTTCCTTTTCATAGCCTTTTAATTGTACATATATTTTGTCGATTTCAGAACCCATAGTTTGGTATTTTCCAAGAATTTTATCTAGCTCTTTTTTTGCATTGCTAAACATTTTCTTAAAAAATCCTTCTTCTTCAACAAGTTCCTTGCTGTCAAATTGATTCATTATTGCAGCTAGATTGGTCATTAGTTTACCTGTATCATTAACTTGGTTAATATTCATAGACTTTAGAACTTGGTCAGATGCCTTTGAAATTTCTTCGGCAACAGGGCCACCAAATTTAACTATAGAGTTTGGATCATTTACATTAATTTGGCTTGTTAACTTGTCAATTTCGTCACTATTTATAATTTGTTCTTGAAGTTGACTTTTTGTCAAAGCAATGTTAAATGTTTCTGGTTCTATTACCTCAACATTTTGTGCTTGTGGAATAGCAGCAGTAGTAGTAATTACGCCATTATCCTCTTGATTTACTGGTTGTAAACTAGGTGTAAAATTAAGTGCCATTTTATATCTCCTTTTACTCAGCATGTAAGAATTTTAATTTGTATTTTCATGCTGAAAAATACAAACATTTGGTTACTATTCGGTCATATGTATAAGGCAAAATTATTTTACATAAGGTCTAAGTCGACCGGAACGCACGGTCGACTCCGCAGAGTCGAAAATCTTAAAAACCCGTAAACTTTACCTTTATTGTCTGAATAGTAATAACACTTGAAAAATAAATTTATTTTTTTCCAAAAATTCTACCTAAAAATGAACTTTTTTCTCTAGGAATTTCTTTTGGAATTCTAAGATTTGGTGGTGTAAATTCTGTTTTAAATGTATTCATTGTATATGTTTCAAAAGTATTTGGTTTAATAAATGTTTCAAGGTTTTTATAACCGGTTGGAGTATAAACAATTATATCAAATCCGAGTAAATTTAATAAAACAAGTAAAATACATTCAAAAGGACTGAAAGTATGTTTGCCTGAAGATACAATCACTATTTTAGGAATATCTTTAGTGAAGTCAAAGTTTTGAATAAGATTTATTATTCTGGTATCCATACTTAAACCTGTTTTTATTACTAAATTGTAAATATCGGGTTTAGGTATATCAAGGAAATCACTTTCTACTACTTCTTGTAATTTTGCAAATAAAAGTTTTTGTAAATCATCATTTAAAAACTGATATCGGTTAAATTTTGAGTTTTTTAAAGCGTCAGCATTTATAACCCCATTTGAAACAAATGCAGAAAAATTATCATTTCCAACAGGGGGTTTGAAAAAAGGAATTCTGTTGTAGTAAAGTGAATGAGGTGCAAGTTTTAAAGAAATATCTTTAATATACATGGCAGTATCACTGTTTTGAATCCCATTTATTTTAGCGAAAATGTTTGGAACCATGACATAATTTTCTTTGGCTTCAAAACCAGGACGAAACTTTGCTTCTTGATGCCATAAAATCTCTATTTCTTCAAACGTAGTTTTTAAAGTTTGTATATAACAAGTTCTAAATTGATAGTTTCTAAACATAACATTATCATTATATAAAATACTATCAAGATCTCTTTCAGCGTTGTAGGCATGTGTAGCTATTTTTGCACGTACTAACTTTGTTGGGAAAGGTTTTACATCAAATGAATTTTTAAACTCTAAAATTTGCATTGAATTTTCAGGTATTTTTATTGAAGAAAGTATATTCTTATCTGGACAAAAATACAAGGTATCAAAGCCTATAGATGAAACTAAATTTAAAAAAATAAGCTCTAATTTAGTTATATTACCATAATAAATAAATACAGGCACATCTCGATTTTCAAAATCTATATTAGCCATATATTTTTTTATCCAAGCTGAAAATTTAACAGCAGTATTGTATAAATTTGAAGAATTATCATTTTTCAAAAGTTCAATGAAACTTTTTTTGCACAATAGATTTCTTTCAGCATTACTTGAAATATTTATTTTAGATGCAAAAAGATTTAACATAGTTAAATCATTAGTTTTTTGGATGTTATAGTATTCTTCGGCTTCGCTATAATCAGGGTTTTTTATTTGTTCAACTAGAACAAACTGTTTGTTTTTTGAAGCAAGATCTACTTTTAATGTAAATAGCATGTTTCGATATAAATCTTCATCATCACACCCTATGTATGCAACAGAATAAACAGGAATAGTATATTCAGGAGTTAAAAACTTAGCTTTTCTTTCTGATACAGGGCATAATATATCCTGATTAAATGTTTCTGGAAGTGTATCTAAAACTTTTATTGACATATTTATGGGTTGGCTTAACTCAGAAGAAATTTTATTTGCACTAATTACTGCATTTACATTTATTTTACCAAAGTTTATGGTTAAAGGTGTAAAAATATTCCCTTTAATTAGTCTTGAATATTTTGAATTTATGTCGATACTAGAATATAAATCATCACTTGTAAAATTAACGTAATTTACAGTACAACCTATACGACTCAAAATGTATAACCAATATATTTCATACTTGCTTATGTCACCTATATAGAGTAAATTTGTGAGCTTATAAGTTGTATATCTACTGAACCAACATATAAATTTTAAAAAAGTATTTTTGGTTACATTTTTAGGTGATGTTTTCTCTATATCAACTATTATTTCCCAAAAGATACTCATTATCTCATTTAAATTTGCATTCGGATTAATTTTGCTAAAATCCACTATTTTTGAATTTTGAATTTTAGTTAATATATCCATTAAAGATGATTGGGTTAATTCAGTAGTTGCATTTATAATAGATGATATTTTAGCAACCTCAGGACTAGATGGATTTGGAATTGACTTATCTATAAAAACACCATCTGTTTTTGTTTGAATATACAAAGTAATAAGTTGATTTTCAAAATCCTTTTCGTTGTTGTAACCTACATATCTAGTGAAACCTTTGTTATTTGAAGAGATACTTTCTTGTATAGGCTGTGGATTTATCGGTTGATTAGGTCTATTGTTTCCGATAATAATTGCCAATTGATATTCACCTCTTTAAGATTTAATTATTAAAGCTATATAGGTTTATTATACTAATTCATAGTCAAAATGTCAAGAAATCAGCTTTGAAAAATATTAAATATGTATTTTGATTATTATTCAGCCATATATAAAAGGCAGAGATGTTTTACCGAAGGTTTAGGGAGACTGGATAATGTCGTCAACTTAAGCAAATTGCTGAGGCAATTTATGAGGCTCTGCCTCAAACTCCGCTTCTTTTTCTATCGCAAAAAGAAGCAAAAAAGCTCTTAAAGCATAAAGATATCGCTTTCTGCGGAA
>JAEXNS010000273.1 GCA_023439605.1 Bacillota bacterium
TGCGTTAGGTTCATCCTTTAAAACAGTATTTATTAATCCTACCATATCTAAAATGTTTAATTCGCCATCCATATTCATATCTGCAATTTTTTCAGTCTTAGGTTCTAAAGCTTCTAGATTTAAGAAAAACTTTTTGAATTTAAGTAAATCAACAACAGTGTTTTTCCCGTTTACATCCAAATCACCCATCAACATAAATGAAATATCATTATTTAATGCATATCTTTCTGCTTCCGAACCAACATATCCAACTATAGTAAAATCCTCTGCTAAATTTAGAAAAGCATCTTCTTTTATTGTTTTAATTGAATTTGGAATAAATATTTTATTTAACTTACTACAGTTTTCAAAAGCAAAACTTTGAATTATTTCAATACCCTCACCAACTTTTACCTCTAACAAAGTGTTGTTATCTAAAAACGAATTTGAATTTATAGATTTAACAGACTTATTTCCAAAAATACTTTCAATTGATAAATACTGATCTTCGCCAGTGTATCCTGCCACATTAGTTTCATCTGGAAACATATAGTTCTCTGAATAAGTAAAACCATTAACATCCATTGCACTTATAGTTCCTTGATTTTTTGCAAAAATAGTTCCAAATGATGAAATCGCAAGAACTATTGAAGCAACAGTTGCTAAATGCTTTTTAAACGAAATTTTCTCCATAAAAATACCTCCACTTTTATTTTTAATAACTTTTATATAATTAAGTATATTACTTTATTATAATAAAATCAATATATAAATAGATCTTTTTAATATTTATTTCAAAAATTAATCTGATTTTTCTAAGATTTTATACAAATTTGAAATAAATTAATAACTTCAAATAATTAAATTTCTATTCAACTGGATTATAAACAGTTCCAATAAATAAAGTAGAATTATTTCTATCAGTTACATAATAAATAAATGGCCTGTTTAAAACTAAATCTAATTTTAGTTCTGGTGAAGTTGGTAAAGCGTTTTCTGATAAAGTAATGATTGTATATGCAGCTGCTGCACAACCATCTTCATCTATTTTTAGAGTTGCTTCTTGAATAGCATCTGACATATATATTCCTTTTGAACGTTCTGGATCTTCAGAAACATATTTAAAGTTGGCAAAATTTCCATCTAATGCATCGTATATACCTAAACTGTTTGCTGTTTTAATTAAGTCAAATTTACTGTCTATATCAAATTTTGGTATATGATATGTTATTTCAGCTTTTTGTGATTTATCATTAGATGTAAGAATATTTTTTAACATTTCTTCATCTTTTAAAATTTCTTCAACTGAAAAATTTTCATTTGGCAAAACAAAAGTCATTTTACATCCTTTTTGCATTTCTAAAGAAGCTTTTGTATATTTCTCATTTATAACGGCATCACCTTCAATAACATGATTTTTCATAAAGTCAGCTTCTACTGTTGATTTATCCGCTAAATAAAAAATATCTTTTTTTGTATCTACAAATTTATTTATCCATTGATTTTCAAAATTAATAGTATTAACTAATTTTAATACATCTTCTGGACTTGCTTTAACCTCTATATTTTCTATTTTCCCTCCAGTGTTTTCGGTTATCCATTTTGCAATTTTAGGTCCCGTAGCTTCATTTGAAAAATCCTCAGAAAAAGAAGATACAAAATAGTCATTTGAAAGAATATCAAGAACTTTTTGATTATACTTAATTCCATTTATATTATTTAACCATAAAGAATTAGCAAACAAACAGTATTGCTTATCATTATTTATGTAGGAACCTTTAAAAAGATTTGTATTATTTGTTCTTAACATTTCTAAGTCTGTAGCATGTAAAACATTTAAAAATTCCGACTTTGTATTTCCTTCCGAAAATTCAGTAACTGCCGAAAGTGCCATATAATAGCTTGTTGGTGAATATGCAGAATTTTTGCCTATTTGATCTTCATCAAGTAAAATTTTAGATGTAGATAAAGCTACAAAATCAACTAACCCTGTAATTTCATTTTCAATATAAGTTCCATTTTCAGATAAATTTTTAAAATCCGGTTTAGCCAATGCGGTTTTAGAAACTGAAGGAGTTGCATTTGGCTTGTCAATTAAAACAGAATTTATCAATCCCACCATATCTAAAATATTTAATTCTCCATCCATGTTTATGTCTGAAATTTTTTCTGATTCTTCATCTAATTTTTCTAAGTTAAGGAAATATTTTTTAAATTTCAGTAAATCAACAACAGTTTGTTTCCCGCTTTTATCTATATCCCCCATCAAGATAAATGGTATATCATTTTCTAAGGCATATCTTTGTGCTTCAGAACCAACGTATCCAACTATCGAAAATTCTTTTGCATAATCTATAAAAGCATTCTCTTTGATTTTTTTTATACTTTCTGGAATAAAAATTTTTTCCAACATACTGCAGTTTTTAAAAGCAGAGCTGTTTATTATTTCAATTCCTTTGCCTATTTTAACTTCTAACAATGTATCATTATCTAAAAAAGCATTTGAAAATATGGATTTAACTGAATTATTATCAACTTTTGCTTCTACTTCCAAATATAAATCTTTACCCTTATAAGATAAAACATTTGTTTCATAAGCAACCTCATAATTTGTTTGATATACTATTCCACTGCTCTCTGATGCATTTAAAATATTTCCTTGAGACCATATCCCTGATGCAGCGGAAATAGCTAAAATAACAGCTGTAATTTTTGCAATTCTTTTTTTCATATAAATACCTCCAAAAATTTTATTCTTTAACCTATATCAATAAAACTTTTAAAGTAATAAAAAGGCTACAATAAAAATTAAATTTTTATTTATTTCTAAAAAAAGATGTTTTTTTCAAAAATAGAACAATATATTTTAAATTATAATATTGTATTATTACAACACCTATAAATAAAACTTTTAAAAAACTCAAAATATCACAAAAAATTTTATTTATTTCTTAAAAATTATAAATATATAACTAAAAACGAATTTTAATAAATTTAATTATTGAAAATTCGTTTTTACTTTTTAAATTATTTTAAAGATTTATACCAAACATTCATACTTTCTATTTGACCAGAAATATTAGTATTATTACTGTCGCCATATAATCTGAATATAAAATATTAAAAACACTCTAACTCTATACACAATAGAATTAGAGTGTTTTTAACTTTATTATAGTACGGTTTAATTTAAAATAAAATTAAATTTTCTAATTTTTATATTTTAACACCACATGGATGACATGGAATATAATCATAATCAATATTTTGAATAACAGAATGATATAACCTGTATCCTCCTGCAAGATTATAACAATCAAATCCATTTTGTGATAAAATCCTGCACGCAATATAGCTTCTGAGTCCACTTTGACAATTTACATAAATAGTTTTATTTTTATCTAATTCATTTAGTCTATTTCTCAATTCATCTACTGGAATATTCTTTGTCCCCTCTATATTTCCTAAAGCATATTCATACTCCGTTCTAACATCAAGCATAAAGTTATTTTTGTTTTTTGATATATTTTCAACATCATGCCAATGATATTGCTTTACCTTTTCTGTTAAAACATTTTCTATTACATATCCAGCCATGTTTGTAGGATCCTTTGCGGAAGAAAACGGTGGTGCATATGCAAGTTCAAGCTCAGTTAAATCTTCCGCTGTTAGATTATTTCTAATTGCTTGTGCAAATATATCACATCTTTTATCAACACCATCAAATCCTACAAGTTGTGCTCCTAAAATCCTACCTGTAACTTTTTCAAATAAAATCTTTATACTCATATTATTTGCACCAGGATAATAACTTGCATGCGACGAAGAAAATAAAAATACCTTTTCAAAATTAAATCCATTATTTTTAGCAGTTTTCTCATTTATACCTGTTGTGGCTACCGTCATATCAAATATTTTTAAAATAGCTGTTCCCTGTGTCTTTTTGTATTTTTTATTGAAGCCACATATATTATCTGCAGCTATTCTGCCTTGTTTGTTTGCTGGTCCAGCCAATGGAATGAAATCAAAAGAATCAGTTACAAAGTTTTTTACTTGTACTGCATCACCAACTGCATATATATTTTCAACATTAGTTTGCATATGATCATTCACAACTATTGAACCTCTTTTATCTAATTCAATTCCAGAATTTGATAAGAATTTAGTATCTGGCCTTACTCCTACTGACATTATAACAAAATCTACTTCTATTTCCCCTGTATTTAAATTAACCTTTATCAAATCATTGATTTCTTCAAATGATTTGACACCATTATTTAAAATGTAATTTATTCCTTTTGTTTTAATATAATTATGAACATCACAAGCCATATCAAAATCAAGTGGGCCAATTAAATGCTCTGCAAGTTCAACTATAGTTACATCAATACCGACATTTTTTAGGTTTTCCGCCATTTCAACACCAATATATCCTCCGCCAACTACAACTGCTTTTTTAGGATTATTTTTTTTAATAAATTCGTCTATTTTATACGTATCAGGAATGTTTCTTAATGTAAATATTTTTTCAGATTTTATACCTTCAATAGGTGGAATTATTGGTTCTGCACCTGGTGAAATTATCAACTTGTCATAACTTTCTTCAAAAATTGTATTTTCCCCTATATTTTTTACTGTCACAGTTTTTTTGTCTTTATTTATTGACAAAACTTCATTTTTAACTCTTACATCTATGTTAAATCTATTAAAAAAACTTTGTGGTGTTTGCAAAGTTAAAGCGGATTTTTGTTTAATTTCACCACCAATGAAATAAGGTAAACCACAGTTTGCATATGAAATATAATCTCCACGTTCTAAAATAATTATTTCTGCATTTTCATCGTTCCTTCTTAATCTTGCTGCTGCGGAAGCTCCTCCAGCAACACCACCCACTATTATAACCTTCATAAGCTCCTCCTCTATTTTTGTATTTTCCCAGGCCAATTTAATATGCCACCTATATTAGTTATATTTTCATAGCCTAAATCCGATAATCTTTCCGAAGCACTTCTGCTTCTAGCTCCACTATGACAATATACATATATTTCGGCATCTTTTTCAATATTTAAACTTTCACTAGATAAAATTATATTTAGCGGAACATGTATACTTTTTGGTATATGTCCAAAATTATACTCTTCTTTTGTTCTCACATCTAAAATTATTATATTTTTATTTATTTCTATGTTTTTTTGTGCTTCTACCATAGATATAGATTTAAATTTATTTTTAAAAACCATAATATCATCTCCTAAATATAATTTTTCTTTATTATTAATACAAGTGCAAAATTTATTAAAAATCTTGCACTTGTAGGTATTTATTCTTCTAGCATTTTTAAAATAGTTTCTTTTGGTTTTACACCTACTGCCATATTAGTTACTTTACCATTTTTTATTACAACTAATGTAGGAATACTCATTACTTTAAACTGAGTTGCCAAATCTGGTTCATCATCTATATTTACCTTAGCTACTGAATATTTTTCTGAATTTTCTTCAGCAATTTGATCTACAACTGGTGAAAGCATTCTACATGGACCACACCATGAAGCCCAAAAATCAATTAAGATTGGTTTTGTTGAATTTTTTACAAAGCTATCAAAGTTATTTGAATTTAATGTTGTTACTGACATATAAATTTCCTCCTAAATTTTATATTTATTTTGTTTTTTTACTGTATTTATTATACAACATTTAATTTTATATTTATGTGATATAGTCACACAAATATAAAATTTTTTTTAAATAAATAAAGTGATATAGTCACAGATTGTTTAATTAAAATAAGCTAAAAGTCATGACCACCACTTCAAGTGGTGGTTTGCTATTAGCCCTATAAGGGCTATTTTACTTGCTCG
>JAEXNS010000308.1 GCA_023439605.1 Bacillota bacterium
CCTTCGGTAAAATATCTCTACCCTATACATATGGATAAATAGTAACTAGATTTTTAAAAAATCCAGGCTTCAAAAGCTATAAAACATGAATATGAAGATTTGGAATTATTTCAACAATCCTATTTCACATTAGTATTACATTATGTTTATTACATTTTTGGAGTAGGTGCTTTAACAACTATTAATTCTAAAACTTCATTATCGAGATTTTTAACATTCATTTTTGTGTTTACAGGAATTTTTAAAAGTGTTCCTTTTTCATATTTGTTTATACTCTGTTCATTTAAACCTATAGATAAAATTCCTCTGATTACAGTCATATAAACATTTGAGTTTGAAAAGTGTTCTGGTAATCCTTCATTTTCATTAAAAACCATATGGAGATAATGAATATTTTCATCAAATATAACCTTTTCTACCACTTTTTTATCATTAGTTGATAATTTAAAAACTTGTTCTATCATTCTAAAAACCTCCTTAATTTATATTCTATATTTTACACTATATTCTAAAAATAATATGTGACTTAGTCACTTACTAATATATATTTTTAGAAAATGCTTATTTATTACTAAATATTGTTGACATTCTCAATTTTTTAGTATAAAATATATATAAAATATTACTTTTTATATAATATATAAATTTTCATTTGAATTATTGAGTGTTTTATTTTATAATGGGGAGCGAAAAATATGAATAATTTTTTTACTCAAGAAAATTGGGAGTTTTTTTTAAATACTTTTCCACATATAGGTTCATTTAAGATAGATTATATTAATAAAATCGCTTTCCTTGATAAAAACGCTTGTAAACTTTTATCTATTGATTGTGATAAATTATTTCTTGAAACTGATATGAATTTCCTAGAAAATACAATAAAGAATATCACAAGTGAAAAATACGAATACGAACAAAACATATATAAATATACCATTAACAATAAAAATTATTGGTTAAATATAAATATAAATAAAAATGAATTTTTTTTAATAGGTTTTTTAAAAGATGTAACATCTCAAATAGCTGATGTAAATTCATCAATAAATTATGAGGATTTTGACCCAAGATTTCACCTTATGTATAGAGATTCATTCATAAAATATATAAGTAACAACTTTATTGATAAAACAAATTTTGGTTGTATGGCAGCTTTACATGTTACAGGAACAGAAAATACAAATTATGTATTAAATTATACTCAAAATAATAGATGTACACTTTCAATTATAGAGATATTAAAAAAATTTGAAACAAAAGATATAATTATAGGCTTAAATTCACAAAAAGAATTTTACGTTTATTTCAATATACAAAATAAAGACCTAATAATAGAAATATTAAAAAATATGATTAATTCCATTGAAAAATGTAAAATAACTGATGAATTTGGCCAAATAATTAATTCATCTGAAGAATATAATCTTGGTTTAAAAGTAGGTTATTCTTTTTATCCAGATGATGCAATGACTTTGGCTAAATTAATAAATAGAGCAGAATATGCACTTTTTGAAATATTTACAGATCAAAATGAAAGGATAAGAAAATTTTCTATTGATAGTTATAGTAAAAATAGAGAAAATTTTATTCAAGTCCAAAAATTTTCAAAACTTGTAGATGAAAATTTATTTAGTTATCATTTTCAACCAATAGTTGATGCGTCAACTGGAAATATTTTCGCATATGAAGCTTTAATGAGAAGTAGTCAAAATATCTCAATGAACCCAACTCAAATACTAGAAATAGCTAAAGATCAAAATCGACTTTATGATATAGAAAAAATAACTTTTTTTAACACACTTAAAATTCTTAGTTTAAACCAAGAAAAATTTAAAAATAAAAAACTTTTTATAAATAGTATACCTCACACTCTTTTAAATCAAGATGATTTTGACTTTTTAAAAAACACCTATGGTGAACTTTTTGAAAAAATTGTTGTCGAACTTATAGAACTGTCTGAAAGAGATGATAATTTAACAACTAAAATACGAGATAGATATGCACACGTTAATTCTGAACTTGCGATAGATGATTATGGCAGTGGTTTTTCTAACAGTTCTAACTTGCTTTCTTGTATGCCAAATTATCTAAAAATAGATCGTTCTCTTATATCAAATATTGATAAAGATATACGCAAACAGCAACTGGTAGGAGATATCATAAAATTTTCATCAAAAAATTATATAAAAACTCTTGCAGAAGGTGTTGAAAATGCTGAAGAATTAAAAGTAGTTATTAATTTAGGGGTTGACTTGGTTCAAGGTTTCTTTACTTCAATGCCAAAACCAATTATTTTAAACGAAATTTCAGAAGAAATAAAACAACTTATTTTACAAATTAATCTTGAAAAAGACCCTGAAATTGAACATAAGAAAGTTTATAGAACGGTTTATAATGATCACGTTAATTTATTGAATTTATATTTAAATAAATTTACAGATATAATAATTCAAACTACAGAAACAACTTTATATGGAAACAAAACAAAACAAACTAAATTAAATATATCAATTCCAGATCATTTTGAGTGTTCTATTTATTTAAAGGATATTAACATAAGAGGATTTGAATCACCTTCTATAAGTATTGGCAAAGGTTCAAAAGTCACATTAATTCTTGAAGGTGATAATCATCTTTCCTATGAAGGTATATACGTTCCACAAAACTCAACATTAAAAATATGCGGAGACGGAAATTTGTATATTGATTGTGATCATAATAATGGTGTTGGCATAGGAAGTAATTATGAATATCATTTTGGGAATATAATAATTGATCTTAAAGGAAATTTAAAAATAATTTCCAATGGTGATCATACTATAGGAATTGGCGGAGGAACTAGTTCGACTTTATCCTTAATTCATATTTTATCTGGAAACATTGATATAAGTGTTTCTGGTATAGATGCTTTAGGTATAGGAAGTTTAAATGGTAACACTGAAGTCAAACTAGAAAATAGTGATATAAATATTTCTGTGAATGCACTTCATGCCGTTGCAATTGGTTGTTTTAATGATAAAATAAAAATCAACTCATATTCAAAGATAAAAATACATTGCCTTGGAACTCATGTAGCAGCCATAGGCTCTATTTATGAAAGCAATTTGACATGCAATTTCTTTAATAGCAATGTAGATATTGTTTTGAAAGCTAAAGATGGGGTTAGTATTGGCGAATATCAAGGTTCCTTTGAAACAAACATTATTAACTCTAATATAAACATTGAGTCAGAAGGAACAAATATAATTGGTATTGGAAACTCAAAAGGATACGGAAATATAGATATTATAGATTCAAACATACAGTATTCTATTCTTTCTGCAAATAGACTAGATATAGGTTCTAAATCAGGATATAGAAATATTTCAAACAGTCAAATAAACAATGAATTCATATTATAAAAAATCTGTGCAAATTAATTTGCACAGATTTTTTATAATATATTTTGAAGTTCTCTTTTTTTATAAATCAAATAATAATTGTAAATGATAACGCATAAGAAAGAAGATACGATACCTAAAGAACTTCCAAAACAATCAATAATAACATCTTTTATCATCGCTGTTCTACCCGTGAATTTTTGGTGAAATTCATCAGTCATCGCATAAAACATACAAAATATAAAAGAATATAAAAACTTTTTATATATTGATATATTAAAACCTTTTATAAATAAAAAATTTGAAAATCCCAAAATAAAATATACGGAAAAATGTGCAAGCTTTCTAACAAATTTATTTAACTCAATTATTATTTTATACTGCAAATTATCAGAAAATTTTTCATAATTAAAAAATAAAAATCTTGCTACATATTCTGTAAAACCTTTACTCAAGTTATTTGTGGTTTCTTTGTCATGAGACGAAAGATTAAATATAAGTATCATACATACTAAAGTAATTAGTAAAAATATAATTCGTTTATAGTTTTGCTTTTTCATAATTTCTCCATTTTTTATATTTTAGATAAATTATATATTTAATGTTACTATTCAGCCATATGCATAGTGCTGAAATATTTTACCGAAAGTCTAGGGTGACCGAAAAGTTTGGTCGACTACGTAGAGCTGAAACC
>JAEXNS010000323.1 GCA_023439605.1 Bacillota bacterium
GAGTCAGACTACTTGCAAAGACTACTATGGGGAACTTCAAAAGCAGTAGTAGAAGGCATAGACTTAGGAAGTAGATATAGCGAAGTGGTGAAAGTTATATCAGTAAGTATTTTATACCATACTATGAGATTGGATGAAAAAGAAAACACAGACTTTATATATTATGGAACAACAGAGCTTTTTGGAGTGCATACAAAAAAGCCTTTGGTACTACATGAAACAGTAAATAAGGATGAAGAAAAATCCATAGTAACAAGTAAAAACGTATTTCCAGAATACTATATGATATATGCCGAAAAGTTTCAAGATGTAATCAATGAAGACATAGATGAATGGGTTTATTTCTTTAAACATGGAGCAATAAGAGATGATTTTAAATCAAAGGGAATAAAACTCGCAGCTAAAAAGCTTGATTATTTGATGATGCCAGAGGGTGAAAGAAAAGCATATGAATATTATTTGGCTTATTTAGGGCAGGAGTTGGGGATACTGGATAGTGCAAAAGCAGAGGGGAAAGAGGAAGGAAAAGCTGAAGGATTAAAAGAAGGCTTAAAAGAAGGCTTAGCTAAGGGTAAAAGAGAAATAGCAAAAATATCTTTGGATGAAGGTTTAGATATAAAATTAATATCTAAAATAACAGGATTATCTATAGCGGAAATAGAAGAGTTGAAAAACAAAGAATAGTTTTATACTACTAATATTCTAAAATACTTGATAGAATATCTTTTGAATATAAATTTTGTTCTTCTGTAAATTCTTTTTTCTTTGCCAAAATAAGCTCCACAAAAAGTGAAGTGTTTTAGAGTTTAAATAGTATTAGCAAGAGCATTTTTAATTTTGTAACAATTAAAAATGCCTTAAAAGTGTATAAATCAATTCTATATATAATGATAAACACTATGTTTACATGTTTAGAACTTGTAATTGGATGTAAAAAGGATAAAAATAAAGAAAATGAACAAAATATAGTTCTTATTAATTATTTTTGAAAATAAATATTATCAAAGGAAAAGAGTCTTAATTTTAAAAAATCCAGTATTTCAAAAGACATGAAACCTGCATGTAAAGATGTTGGTGAAAACGCAGATGTATATCGAGAAATTGGCGAAATTTAAACCGATGAGCGTAGTTGGCTTTATAAGCCAGCAGTTATATGCTTAGGAAACACTGATCTATCTGATAGAATGTTTTGAAGCTATTGGTAGAGTTTTTCTCTAAAAATGAACTGCTCCCATAATTATATGGTAAATAGATTTTTAAATAAGAAAGAATAATTTTGTACTTTTAACTTGACATAAAGCATAGAAAAAAAATAGCGTTTTTTACAATTGAAAAAAAATAATATGGTTGAATTTATTCATCATTCATAAGAAAATAGTGATTTTCTATTGACTAAGTTCTAGAAAAAGATTATAATTTAATTGTAAATATAAATTTTAGGAGGAGTGTATTTCATATGTTTAAAGTAAAAAAAATAATGAAAAAGATTGTAGCAGTAGCGGCTTCTTGTGTTTGTCTAGTTGTGCCTATTTCATCATATTCAAGTGTTTTTTCTGAAACTGTAAACGTTAACATGGATTGGGGTATGATGGAGATTTCGGGGGGAGGATTTGTTTCTGGAATAATTACAGGCCAAAAAGTAATGTATGCTCGTACAGATGTAGGCGGTGCATATAAATATGACTATGCCTCGAAAAAATGGGTACAACTTATGAACTTTATTTCAGAAGAAGATAGGGGTTATCTTAGTATAGATGCCTTGGCAATTGACCCTAAAAATGATGATATAATATATCTTCTAGCTGGATGTGCTTATTTTAGCGGTGCTAGAACTGCGGTTTTTAAATCTGTTGACGGTGGGAAATCGTTTACTGAATATGACGTTACAGATTTAATTCAGGTTCATGGAAATGGATATGGTCGTCACTGTGGTGAATCAATATCTGTTGATCCAAACAATTCGAATATAATTTATTGCGGTGGAGATACAACGGGTCTTATTATGAGTAATGATGCAGGTAAGACATGGTCAGCGGTTGATAGTTTCAATAGTTTGGGTTTATTTACAGAAACTATTAAATGGCCTACATGGACAGATCATATGGTAAAAGCAACAGCAAAAGAATATGTGGCTTCAAATGGTATAGCTACTATAAACATAACAGGGGGAAAAGTTTATGTAGGAACATCGGTTATAGGTGTTACAAACATGTATGTAGCAGATGTAGGTAAGGACAATTGGAAGCCAATTAGTGCAGATTTACCTAAAAATCTTTATCCTTCAAGAATCAATTTAGATTCAAATGGAAATTTACTGATTTCTTATGTGCCTGATTTAACGTTTGGAAAATCTGGTGGAGGAGCATATAGATATGATGTGAAAACTGGAGTAGTTACAAATATAAGTCCATTGGCAAATACGCCTATAGGAAGTGTTACAAGTGATAAAAATGATGCAAATAAACTTGTTGCCACTAGTTGTGGTTTATGGAATGCTCAGTTATGGGATAAAAATGCTTGGGAAACTGAAACAGTTGCTTGGGGTGACATGACATTTAAATCTCTTGATGGAGGGAAAACATGGACTCAAATGGCACCAGGAAGTGCTATTTCATGGGGTGGCGAATTACAAGCTAATTATTTGCAAAATGGGGGTGTATCATGGGTAGAAAACAAAGCAATTCACTGGAGTGGTAATCTTGTTATTGATCCAAATGATAGCGATAGAGTTTTAATTACTTCAGGAAATGGTGTTTTTGCGTGTGATGATATATGGGCACCAATACCTACTTTTTATTTTCATGCAAAAGGTATAGAAGAAGTTGTTGCATTAGATTTGGTTAGTGTTCCAGGTGGAGATGTTTATTCAGCTATTGGAGATTATGATGGTTTTATTCACAAGGATGTTGACCAAGCTGGAATTCAATATAAGCCGAACATGGGTTCGACTTCAGCCATAGCGTATTGTCCATCGAATCCGAAAGTAATGGTTAGATTTTCTATGAATGAAGCAAAAGGATACTACACAACAGACGGTGGAACTACATGGATTTCTATGAAAATACAACAGTCAGGGCAGAAAGCAGCTATAACAGAAATTTCAACAGGTAAGTATAGAATTTTCTGTGGAAAAGGCTATACGGATGATTTTGGTGCAACTTGGAGTGATGTTACAGGTATAACAACAAGCTCGTCTTTACATATGCAAGTTGATCCTAAAAATCCGAAGTATGTTTATGCCGCTGGAAATGACAATAATCCATATGATCCAAATTGGAAAGCAAATAACTTTCTTTTTGTAAGTAGTGATTATGGCAAAACTTTCACTCGAAATACAATAGTAGCATATGATAAAGCTGAAGATTATGCCCGTATATGTGCTGCAGGAAATGGTTTGGTTTATGCTCCTACAGGATACATGGGATTGTATGTTTCAAAGGATTATGGGTCAACAACAACAAAAGTAAAAGGAGTAGATGCGTGTTTTGCTGTTGGTGTAGGAGCTGCAAAAGATTTAAAAAGTCCACTTGCAATATATATTTGGGGACAAGCTAATGGCACAGGTAAAACAGGTATTTATATGTCTGCTGATGGAGGAGAAACTTGGACAAGAATAAATGACGATAATAATCAATTTGGTGGTCCTGGAAATGGTAAATTCATAGTTGGTGATATGAATACTTTTGGAACAGTATATATGAGTACTGTAGGTATGGGTATTGTTTATGGTCAAATTACTAATTCTACTCCAACTATTTTAGGCGATATAGATGGAAGTGGAAATGTAACTATAGTTGATATGGTATTGATGATTAAATATATGCTAAATACAACAAAATTTACAACTACGCAAGAAAAAAGTGCAGACTTAAATAAAGATGGCAACATAAACATAGTAGATGTTGTTATGTTGAAAAAAATATTATTGAATTAACAAAAACTGTTATAGTGCTTTAAATTAATTTTCTTTAACTTAAAAATATCTATCAAAAGGTCACTATTCAGCCATTAAAAGTAAAGTTTACGGTTTCGCAAGGGTTTCGACTCTGCGGAGTCGACTGGGCTTCCGCTCGACCAATGTCGTCAACTTAAGTAAATTGCTGAGGCAATTTATGAGACTCTGCCTCAAACTCTGCTTCTTTTTCTATCGCAAAAAGAAGCAAAAAAGCTCTTAAAGCATAAGGATTTCGCTTTC
>JAEXNS010000052.1 GCA_023439605.1 Bacillota bacterium
GCTCTCAATTGTATGGCTGCTTCAGGAGCAGTAAACGATATTGAATATATCGCAATAAATACAGATGCATCTGCTTTAAGAAGTTCTAAAGCAACAACAAAAATTCAAATAGGTGCAAAACTCACAAGAGGTAGAGGTGCAGGAAACAAACCAGATGTAGGTGAAAGATCTGCACAGGAAAATAAAGATGAAATAGCTGCAGCTTTAAAAGATGCAGATATGATATTTATAACTGCTGGTATGGGTGGCGGTACAGGAACTGGTGCAGCTCCAATAGTAGCACAAATAGCGAAGGAAATGGAAATATTAACGGTTGCAGTTGTAACAAAACCATTTGTTTTTGAAAGAGAACAAAAAATGTTACAAGCAGAAAGAGGTATTTCTGAGTTAAAAAAATATGTAGATTCATTGATTGTTATTCCAAACGAAAAGCTTTTAGTTGGTTTAGAAAGACCATTAACTATGAGAGAATCATTTTCATTAGCGGATGATATATTAAAAACAGGTGTAAAGAGTATATCTGATTTAATCGTAGATGAAGGATTTATTAATCTAGACTTTGCTGACGTTTCTACAATAATGAAGGGGGCAGGCTATGCCCATATGGCTATAGGGTATGGTGCTGGTAAGGATAAGGCAACTGATGCTGCAAAGGCAGTTATTTCAAGTCCTTTATTAGAAACATCTATTTCTGGTGCAAATAGACTGCTTATTAACATTGCTATGTCAGAAGATGTATTGGCTGAAGATGTTGATACTGCAACAAAGATGATTACAGATACTGCTGCTGATGATGTAGAGTTTATATTTGGTACTGCATTTAAAGAAGATATGCAGGATGAAATGAGAATTACTGTTATTGCTGCTGGTTTTGGAGAGAGTAAAAACGTAATTCCACCAGAAAGTCCTATTTTAAAAGAGACTATTCCTAATAAATCTAAGCCAATGATTAAGTCACCTATGATGACAAATAATCATAATGTAGACGAGGATGATTTGGATGCTATTTTTAAAATTCTAGACAACAAAAAATAATTTATTAAATAATTTTAGTACTCATTGCATTTGCAGTGAGTATTAATTGTTTTAAATAATATTTAATGATAAATCTTTAGAATTTTTATTATTCTATAATTTATTGAATTAGCATATAAATTTTAGTTAAAATGCACTAAAACAGTAAAAATAATTGTGTAAAATGTTGGATTGATAATGACTTGCACAATATGATATAATTATAAGGTGATTAAACATAGTTTTGAATTATTTTTAGCTTATATGATAATTAACATTTTGATTTTATAATTATGAAAAGAGGTAATATATATGGAAGGTCCAGGATTATTGAGAACCGTAAAATTTGGCGGATTTGACCAAAAAGATGTTTTGGCATATATAGACGATTTGAATTCAAAAATTTCAGCGTTAGAAACAGAATTAAATGAAGCAAAAGCTAATGAAGGAAATGATGAAAATCTAGTAGACAATACTGTAGTATCCAAACTAGAAGAACAAGTTAAGGATTTAACCCAAAAATATAATTCTACACAGGAGTTATTAAAGAAAAATGAGCAACTTATATTAACAGAGAAAACAGCAAAAGAAGAAGCTGTTAAACTATATAATGATGAAAAACAAAAATTATCTTTAGAAATAAAGAAACTTAATGACGAATTAACTAAATCATCTCAAAGTAAAGGTGATGTATCAGCACTTAATCAACAGTTAGTAGAAAAAAGCAATTTATTAAAGGCTAAGGAATCTGAACTTGAAGCAAGAGCAAGAATGTTAGCAGAAAAAAATAAGGAAATCACTACAAAAGAAGAATCAATTCAAAAATTACAAAATGAAATTAAAGAATTAAAAGAAAATGCATCATTAAATAATTCTGAGTTTGAAAGTACTTTTGATATTGGAAATGTATTTATTGAAGCACAAAATTCAGCAAAAAAGATTACTTTAGAGGCTAGAGCTGCTGCTGATAAATTATTATCCGAATCAAAAAATAAATCTGAAACTTTAATTAAAGAGGCAGAACAAAAATCAGAAAAAATGATTAAAGATTCTGAACAAAAGTCTGAAAAAATGCTTAAAGAAGCACAAGAAACTATGGATCAAGTTATAAAAGAAGCAAATACAAAGTCTATGGATATAACATCTAAAGCTGAATCAGAAGCAAAGCAAAAAATTTATAATGCTAGTAAAGAAGCAGACGAAAAAGTAAAATATATAAATGAAAAAGCAGAGGAATTAAATGTTTTATCCAATAGCTTGAAAACTATGTTTAAATCAGATTTAGGAGCTATTTTAACAAATTTAAACGAAGTTACGAAGTTGATTAATGATTTAAATACAACTACTAAGTCTACAATAGACTCAGCAACAAGTAAAGTTAAAAATTTAGATGATTCCATGTTCGATGACAAAAAACTTTCTGAGTTAATCTCAAAATTACCCAAAATTGAAAATAAAGTTCAAGAAAAAACAGTACAACAGCCACAGGGTCTTAAAAACAAAGTAGAGGAACCTGTAGTTAAAGAAAAGATGGTTGAAAATAAACCTGTAAATAATCAAACTGTAGCTCGTGTTGACTCTACACCATCAAATGTAAATTTAAATAACCCTCAAAGCAAGAAGACACTTTGGGGAATGGATGATTTAGAGGCACTTACGAAGCAAGTAGAATCGACAGTTACTAAGGAGGAAAAGGTTATAACACCACCACCTTCAAATAATAACGTAAAAAAGAGTTCATGGGGTGCAGATTTAGAGGCTTTAGCTAAAGCTGCTGAAGATGTTTCTACTGATAAAGACAAATAATTAAAAAATAAATTTATGTATGCAATAGTTCTATTGTATACATAAATTTTAATAATTTCATGTGAAAAAAATAGCGAACATTTTTAAAAATATAAAAAATTAGTTAAGAAGATGATTTATTTATGACAAATGTAAAAAAAATTAAAGTAGAAAATATTAAAAAGGAAGCAGAATTTTTAAAAGTAGGAGATAAAATTTTATTAACAGGTTTTATTTACACAGCTAGAGATGCTGCACATAAAAGAATTTCAGAACTTATATCAAAAAGTATGGAGTTGCCATTTGAAATTAAGGATGCAGTTATATATTATGCTGGTCCTACTCCAGCTAAAGAAAATCAAGCCATAGGCTCTTGTGGCCCTACTACATCAGGAAGAATGGATAAGTTTGCACCAGAGTTACTTGATTTAGGGCTAGCCGCTATGGTGGGGAAAGGTGAAAGAAATCAAGAGGTAAGAGATGCTATAGTAAGAAATAAAGCTTTGTATTTTTGTGCTATTGGTGGTGCAGGTGCATTGGCATCAAAATGCATAAAAAGTTGCGAAGTTATTGCCTTTGAGGATTTGGGATGTGAATCAGTAAAGAAACTTTATATTGAGGATTTTCCTCTAGTAGTTGCAAATGATTCAAAAGGCGGAGATATATTTATTACTGGAAGAGAAGAATATAGGAAATAACCTATTTTTGTAACTTGACAAAAATAAAAGATTGAGTTATAATATTTTTATAGGTCATCAAAGGTGGTTATTTTATATGTATTTAAATTATTTATTTAATCAAATAGTCAAAAGAGTCTATTCAAATTCAATAGACTTTTGTTGTTGTGCTTATAAATAATTTTTAGATATTAAAAGTTAAAGCTAAAAGCAGAAGTTTAAGATTACTGCTTTTAGCTTTTTTGTTGGAGAAAATTAATTTTAAAGGAGTATTAAATTATTATGCAAAAAGAATTACAAAAAGTTTATGAACCAAATAAAGTTGAAGATAAAATATATAAATATTGGACTGAAAATGATTGTTTTAAGGCTACAGTTGATAAAACAAAGAAACCATATACTATAGTTATACCACCTCCAAATATAACAGGACAACTACATATGGGTCATGCC
>JAEXNS010000313.1 GCA_023439605.1 Bacillota bacterium
TGTATGTAATCCTATAGACACATTCCCTATTGACGATTTTATTAACAGACTTTATGAAAACTTTATTTCCGAAGGAGTCCCTGTGATTATTGGAGAATTTGGTGCTGTTAATAAAAACAATCTTGAAGAACGTGTTTCATGGGCCGAATACTATGTAGGTCGTGCAACTGAAAAAAATATAGTTTGTATTTGGTGGGATAACGGTTTGTTTGATGGTGATGGTGAAAACTTCGGTCTTATTGACAGAAACAATTTGACATGGGTTTATCCCGAAATAGTTAGTTCAATGATGAAAAGTTTAAAACCTAAAGCATCTATTAATTTATAAATTTATACAAAGGAATGAGACGAAGATGAAAAAAGGGACTAGAATGATAGATATTGCAGAGTCTTTAAACATCAGTGTTGTTACCGTTTCTAACGCCCTAAATAATCGTGGTGGTGTAAGTCCTGAATTACGTGATATGATAAAAAAAATAGCTGATGAAATAGGATATCAGTATGATAATTCAAATTTAAATTCACTTCAAAAATATGAATCTTACAATATCGGGGTAATTTCTTCGGAAGTCTCGTCTTTAGAAACAAACACTCATATATGGCATCTTAGCCAAATCATATCAAATATTGTTATAAAGAAAAATCTTTTTACTATCAACGAGACTATAACTCAAAAAATGCAAAAAGAGAGTATATTGCCAAGAACGGTTTCTGAAAACAAAATATCAGCTTTGGTTATAATTGGAAACTTTGAAGAAAGCTACCTCTCAAGACTCACTGATTTAAATATACCACTAGTATACATAGGTTTTTCCTTACCTTCTGTAAAATGTACCTCAATAATAATTGATTTGTTTAATGGAGCCTACACACTAACTAATCATTTGATAAAAAACGGACATAAAAAAATAGGTTTCGTAGGAAATATATCTCCAAAAAACAACCCTTACTTTGATGTTTTTTTAGGTTATCAAAAAGCACTTTATACAAACAACTTATATTCAAATGATTTGTTTAATATTGATGTTACTGATGTAATGGGAACCGACTTAAAAAATATAAACTTTAAAAATATATCTCTAGCTACTGCTTATATTTGTTCAAATGACGATATTGCTTTAAGATTAATTAATTCACTAAAAAAAACTGGATACAGAATCCCAGAAGATATAAGTGTTGTTGGTTTTGGAAATACAAATGCGTCTGAAATTTCAGATCCAATGATTACTACTATTGATTTAAACATGGAATATATAGCCGAACATACTTTAATCTTATTACTTAAAAAATTAGAAAATCATTCTTTTTGTAATTATTTTCAATCAATAATTGGAGAATTACAAACAAAAGAATCTGTAAAAAAAATAACTGCTGAATAATTTCAGCAGTTATTTTTTTATAATTTATCACCTAATATTATTTGCTTTTCAATTGCTAAATCGGCAATGTCAAAATAACCATCTTTATTTAGATCTGCTTTTTTTATTAATTCATCTGATAAATCAACTTCCTTAATTAAAACTCTACACATAAAAACTAGATCCTTATTGTCTATTGAATTATCATAATCCACATCACCAAAAACAATAGTCTGAGATACCTCTTCAGTATATCGTGCTATATTTGAAGAATAATAAATCCCGTCTCTAATATACTTATTTGCAAATGTATACTTTTGACCTATTTGAGGATATAGCATGTTATATCTGGCTGTTGAAGTGCTCATTGTATATTGAACTCCATTATCGTCCTCAACCAAATAATGTGTTGAACTATAATAATCCCACTCATCTATAACTTCTATTTCTTTTATTGTTCCATTTATAATAATAAAAGAATTCTCTTCATCTAATTTTTTAACAGAAATAACTTTCCCATTTAGATTATGAATCTGAGTATATATTATGTTCCCTGTATACTCAACTTCCAAAGTATCTCCTATTTTTAAATCTTCTAGATTTGAATTTTCAGGTATGGTTATTTGAATTGCACCTGATCCATCTTCTATCCATCCATCTCCAACATAAACCGCCTTCATAGTTTTAACTTCTGTTTCTGGGATTGTTATTCCAGTGGTTGCTTCTTCTGTACTTTCTATTTTGTTATCACTATATAAGCTTACATTCATTAATTCTTCCGCTGTGATAATAGAAGCGACACTTAAATTGACAATAAGCAATAACGATGATATTCCTGCAATAATATATTTCATATGATATTTTCCTTTCGTTTTATATTTCTCACTTATATTTATATAACTTTTTAAACTTAAAAAATATCACGTGATTTTATTTTTATTTATTTATTTTTATTATACCCCATTTCCCATCTTTCTTAACAAAAGCTTTTCCATCTTTTACTGGTGCAATATCTTCAAAAATGCCCATTTCAACTATAACATTTCCTTTGTTGTCGTAGTATCCGCACTGTCCGTTTTTAAATGCTGCAATTATACCCTCTGTGCATATAAAGGGATAAATTTCATCATTATTAATATATTTG
>JAEXNS010000184.1 GCA_023439605.1 Bacillota bacterium
CGAAGGTCCAGGGCGACCAAAAAGCCCGGTCGACTCCGCAGAGTCGAAACCCTTGCGAAACCGTAAACTTTACTTTTAGTGGCTGAATAGTAACAGCAAAATCAATACAAAATTGCATATTGCTACACCAAGTTTTGTTTTATCATAATGTTTTTTCTCCAGTAACTTTTTCCCCAATAAAATCTGCCCATTTTTCAGTATAAAAAGAAAAATATGAAATATTTTTTTCTTCTCTCCTTTTTCTCAATCTGGAATTTTTAAACCAAATAAAAGATGGTACCCAAATCAACATCATGTACAATGGCCCTAATAATAATGATTGTATAGTATGACCATATTCATGCACAAGTATTTTTAAATATGTATCTTCATGAGGATTTCTCTTTTCTTTGGGATGATAAACAGACATAAATATAAACAATCCAAGGGATGCACTAAAACACTTTTTCCACTCTGTTATTATAGCACCATGATAAAAATAATGCTTTCTTTTTAAGTTGAATAGAAAAACTATAAATCCTATAAAAGTTTGAAAACCACCCCATGTACACTGTAAGAAAAAAAATAAAATACGTTTCATATTCCTTACCCCATTCACTTTTATTCTGTGTTAAAAAGTTACTATTCAGCCTCTAAAGATAAAGAGCAGAGATATTTTACTAAATATCCAGAGCGACCACAAAGCCCGATCGACTCCGCAGAGTCGAAAGCCTTGCAAAACCATAATAAATGTTACATATGGCTGAATAGCAACGTTAAAACCCCTTTATTTCTTCTTTGTATGATTTTTTTACTTCTTTATAATATTGAGAGTTTTCTTGATTGTAACCTACTTTTGCATTAGGTGCAAATTTGCACATTATACTCATTACTTTTTGCTCATCTTCTTTACTATATACCACTACATCTAAATGATTAGTTGCTGTAAAAACTTTAATCATTTTTATAACATTAATTCCATTCATTTTTTGTACATATGGATAAAACCAGCATATTTTGTCTAATTCCAATATCTGTAGTATATTTTGTTGAGGTGCAATATATTTTTCTGATAAAATAACATACTTGTCTTCATATATTTTGTTATCAAATAATTCTTCTAATTGTTGTAATGTTTGCGGTTTTTCTGCAAGGGATATTTTTCTAATATTAATTATATATTTCAATCCAAAGAAAATCATATATAACCCTAAAACCAATAATACTAAACAAAACAAAAGAATCTGATTAAAATTATTTAGTAATTTAAAAAACAATAATAGAAAGCTTGAAAACAAAATGATTATTATTCCACCTATTAAATACTTAAACCCAGTTTTTTTTAATTTAGTTATAATTTTTTTATTCATATCTCAACCCTCATTCTTCTTATTTATCTTTCTATTATCAATTCTATGCAGTTCCATTTTTCATTTAGTAGATTATATGTTGTAACTTCATTAGAATTTATCTCATCAAAGCCTACTGCCTTATAACAATAATATGCTGGCATATTATTTTCAAATACTCCCAATGATGCTTTTTTAGCCTTATATATTTCAAATACAAATTTTAACCCCAACTGTATCATTTCCTTACCATAACCCTGTCCTGCCTTTTTGGGATCTACTATTACAAATCCAAAACGTAATTCATCCAATACTTCTCTAGGAATTCTCAATGTAAAAAATCCTATGATTCCATTTTCGTCAAATGCAGTAAAAGCCATTAATGAAGAAACAAATTCAAATTCTTTTTCCGAAATAGGGTAATCCCCCATAAGTCCAGCTGTCCATTTATAAAAACTCACTTCATCTTTACACCACGAAAGAATTGTACTTGCATCTGCTTCTTTATATTGTCTCAATCTCAACATATATCAACTCTCCAATTATTAATTTATCAAATAGTTTCCCTCATTACTTGTCATTATAATCATAAAACAATTTATCAATAAGTTTTTCATATTCTTCTTTTTGTCCTAATAAAGCCTTTACCATCGCCAATGCATTTTCTAGCATTAATCTAAAATATAACCAATCACCTAAGTCATCATATTTTCTTGTAGAATTTATTAGATAATTTCGTTTAAGGCAAGTATACTCCTTGTTATATCTTTTCCCATAATGCTTTAGTTTTTTTGCCGTTGCAACATCCTCCATGGCACGTTTATCAACAAAACCTCCTATAGCCTCAAATGTTGATTTTTTTGCCCAAAATATGCCGCAATGCAACCCTGTTAATCCAAAACCAATTCGACACATAACATCATTTAATAAAAGCGGAAACGAATACCTCTCAAAGTGTATAGGTGCACCCCCACCTATATATCGTCCACTTCTAAGCAACCTGCAAATTTCTTTTAAAGTACCTGATGTCATTCTGTTATCACAGTCAATTGTAACAATAATTCCACCTTTTGCTGCTTTAATTCCTGAATTTCTAACCTTTGCAATGCACCTGTCCTCATTGATTACAACACGTGCTCCATTTTCAAGGGCTATATTTTCCGTATGATCTGTACATCTGTTGCACACAACGATAATTTCAACCAATCCGTCAATATATATTGCAGCATTTTTTATAGAGCATATGCACCTTTTCACATATAACTCTTCATTATGTGCAGGAATAACAACTGATACACTAACAGTATTTCTCATGCTAACCCCCTAAATTCCAAT
>JAEXNS010000204.1 GCA_023439605.1 Bacillota bacterium
TATAGTAATTTAACTTTACAAACAGACATATAATGAGTATAATAAATGTATGAGATATAGTAAAGATTTTAAAGAATGTGTTGTACGCTATAAAAGAGAAAATCATTCATATAAAGAGGTATATGAAGTATTTAAAATAGCGAAGAGCACCCTATATGAATGGATAAAGGAATATGATGCAGGTTTTCCAGACAAGCCTAAACGCATTTTTGAAAAGAAAATCAATAAAAAAGCGTTAAAAGAGGCGTTAGAGGAGCGTCCTGATAGTGAACTTGCGGAACTTGCAGAACCTTTTGGCTGTTCAGAACAAGCAGTTTTCTATGCATTAAAACGAATGGGAATTACTCGAAAAAAAAGACATTTACCTACTCCGAAAAATCAGAAGAACAACGAAAAGAATATCTTGAAAAATTAAACTCGATACCTGAGCATCAGCGTGTATACGTTGATGAAAGTGGTTGTAATGAATACTATGGTCGTGAATATGGTTATGCACCACGCGGAGTTAAAATAGAGGATGTAAAAAAAGGACGTAAATTTGGCAGAACAAATGTAATTTCAGGTTATTGTTGTAATAAAATATTAGCTGGAAAAACCTATAAATCTAATATGAATTCACAACTTTTTGAAAAATGGTTTGAATTTGATTTACTCTCCATGGTTCCATGTAATTATACAATAATTATGGATAACGCTAGCTTTCATCGCAAGAAGAAATTGGGTGAAATCGCCGAAAGATATAGCGTTAATTTGTTATTCCTTCCTGCATATTCACCGGATTTTAACCCTATAGAGAAATTCTGGGCTAATATGAAAAAATGGCTTAGAAAAAACATTAAAAATTTTACAACTATATGTGTAGCTATTCATGCATATCTGGTTCGATATTTAAGTTAAACAACTATAGTATGAATAGTATCTATAAAATAAAAAAAATCCTCTTATAAAAAAGGATTTTAAATATTATTTTACATCTATATAATTTAAAAAAACATCCTGATATGGCAAGCAATTATTTTTACTTCCTAATCTACATGAATATGCATTATAAAAACCATGAAAGTCACTTCCACCAGTAATAAAAAGATTGTTTTGTTCAGCATGTTGCATTATTATTTGTCTTCTTTTTTCATCGGCAGTAGGATGATAACACTCTATTCCATCAAGTTTGTTTTGAATTAATTCACCTAAAATAGGCATACTGTCATACATAAAAGGATGTGCCAAAACAGCGTTTCCACCAGCCTCTTTTACTAATCTAATAGCATCATAAACATCTACATAATCACTCTCAACTACAGCTATTCCATACTTTCCAAATAACTTTTCATACAATTCTCCATAAATAGTAGTGGCATAACCTCTATCAACCAAAGCATGCATTATGTGTTGTTTATATATTACATCTCCATTTTTTAAGTATTTTTTAACTTCATAAATATCTATTGGATATCCGTTTCTCTGTATTATTTCTATACGTTTTTTTGAAGCTTCGTTTCTACTTTTTAGAAAATGGGTTAGACAATCCTCTACCATTTTCATATTTTTTATTCCATAACCTAAAATATGAATTTTTCTATTTAGTTCTTGAGAAAAAGCAGTTATTTCTACACCCACTATTGTATGTATACCATATTTTTCACCATAAAAAAGAGTCTCCTCCTGTCCTTTTAACGTATCATGATCAGTAATAGATACAGCTGCTATTCTAAGTTTTTTTGCTGTATCAATTATTTGTCTTGGTTCCATAGAACCATCTGAAAAATTACTATGTATATGTAAGTCAGCAATATTATACATTTTAAAACACTCCTTTTTCGTTTTAAATAGCCATTTTTTAGATATTATAATATACTTTATGCTCTAAATCATATCTTTTATCCGATAAAGCTGTTATCGCATCCCTATCATGAAATACACCTACCATCGCAGTTCCTGTTTTCTTCAAATCATTTATAAGTTCCATAACCTTATTTTTATACCCTAAATCCAAAGAGGCTGTAGGCTCATCTAAAAGCAAAAATCTAGGTTTAGTTATTATAGCCTTCAAAATATTTAGTCTTTGTTTTTCACCACCACTAAAGGTAGACGGATACATATTCCACAATTGTTCACCTATCCCCACATAAGACAAAAGTTCTTTTGCCCTATTTTCAGACTCCAAATAATCTGCACCCTTTGAGATAAGTGGTTCAACTAATAAATCCAAAGCAGACACCCTAGGCAATACATGCAAAAATTGAGAAACATAACTTATTTCAGACTTTCTTAGTTCTATAATTTTTCTATCATCTGAGTTTACTATATCTACTATTTGATTATGTTTATCCTTATATATAATTTCGCCTGATGTAGGCAAGTAAGTTCTATAAATACATTTTAACAAAGAGGATTTACCAATACCGCTAGGTCCTGTTATAGCTAACAAACTCCCTTTTTCTACTTGAAATGATATATTTTCGAAACTGACTATTTTAACACTTCTTCTTGTGTGAATTGTAAATTCTTTTGATAAATTTTTTACAAGTAACATTTTTTCCTCCCATTTTTTATCCAAATTTATACTGAAATTGTGCAACTGTTCTACCATCTATAAAAACTTTTTCTATAACAGGATTATCATTTAGTTTTCTAATCAATAGCAAATCAGCCTTTTTCCCTACTTCAATACTTCCAAAATTTTTATATACACCCATTGCTTTTGCTGGATTTGCAGTCACCATCCTAACAGCTTTTGGAAGTGAAATAATATTATCCTCACATAATTTGAAAACAGAATGTAACATAGCAGAAGGATAATAATCTGAACATATAATATCTGCACAATTTTCCTTTATTGCTTCTATTGCATTTAGATTTCCAGCATGACTTTTCCCAAGAATTATATTAGGTGCCCCAACTACAACATACAGCCCTTCATCTCTTGCCTTTTTTGCAACTTCCATATTTATGGGAAACTCCGATATATTTGCACCAAACTCTTTTTTTATTAAGTCTATTTTTTCAACAGAATCATCATCATGAGATGCAACTGGAATACATAGTTTCTTTGCTAAACTAGATAATTTACATAACATTTCATGAGTTGCTTTTGGAGCTTCACCACAATGTTCTATAAAATCTCTAAACTCATCTTCTTTCATATTATAGCTTTCTTTAAGTAAAAAAGAACATTTTTCTATATCTCTATATTGTCCTTGACCTGGAGTGTGATCCATAAAAGAAAGTTGGTGAATTAGTCCCTCATTTATTAAGTATTCTAAATAGCTAAATATTTCTATGTTATCTATTTCATATCTTGCATGAAACCTATGTCTAATAAGATGATATGCGTTATGAAATTCGTTTATAAGTTTTACTATTATATCTACATTACACTTTTTTCTTAACATTTTTGTGTTTGATATCTTATCTTCTTTTAGCAATGAAAGAGAATGATACATCATTGTAATTCCGTTTCCAACAAGTTGCTTTTCTGCTTCTCTTAAACTCAACTCAAAATTCATTATACTTGTTGGCCTAGGTTGTATTATTCCCTCTATATAATCCGAATGTGTATCAATAAATCCAGGTGTTATATAGCCACCTTTTGCATCAAAATATTCCATCTCTTCTTCGTTATCATCATAACTTTCTAACTCACTCATACATATTATATTTTCTATTCTATCATTTTTAATTATAACTGCATGATGTTCGAGAAGTTCATCATGTGTTACAACGGTTCCATTAAATATACATCTGTGCATAATTATCTCCTACTTTTTATAGTAAAGAACTTACTAAAGTTTGTGTATAAACATGTTGTGGATCTTCTAAAATTTGATCTGTCAATCCAGACTCCACAATAACTCCATCTAACATAACTATACTTCTATCTGCAAGCATTCTTATAACAGCTAAATCATGGCTTACCACTATCATCGAAATTTTAAATTCTCTTTGTATTCTTTTAACTAAATCAAGCACCTTCGCTTGAACAGATAAATCAAGCCCAGTAGTTATTTCATCCAAAAGTAAAATTGGCGGGTTATTTGCAACAGCTTTCGCTATTTGGACTCTTTGTTGCATTCCACCTGAAAAGTTTTTTGGTGGTTCTTTAACTCTAGAAATCGGAACTTCCATGTGTTCTAATAGTCTATTTGTTATTTCATTCATTTGTGCAACATTTCTTTCACCTGAAGAAATTAATCTTTCAGCTACATTTGCACCACAAGAAAAATGCATTCTCAATCCCAAGTGTGGATTTTGATACACCATTCCTAGCATATGGTTTTTGACATATTTTTTCTCCTGTATAGTTTCTTCAAATATATTTTCCAAACCATTTTTATAAATTATATACTTTCCAGAATTAACCTCTATATCCATATACAAAGCTTTCATTAATGTTGATTTACCTGAGCCAGATTCACCTACAATACCTAATATTTCTCCATTATAGACATTTAAAGATACATCTCTAACCGCCCATATACTCTTGCAATAAGGACACCTATTTTTTTGCATAACAGAAATATCATTTTTACAAAAATCGCATCCATTACCATATCTAACAACAAGGTTTGATAATTTTAAGGCTGGTAGTTTTTCATTCATTCTAAACTGCCTCCGAGTTCATATTTGGAATTATTTAAACGACGCTTTTTACAATAATCACTATCAGAGCATTGAAAAAGTTTTTCTCCTGTTTTATCATCAAAAAATTCATCCATATATACATTTTCAGCTCCACATAAAACGCAACTTTTCCCTGACATATCTTCTACTCTAAAAGGATAATCTTCAAAAGACAAAGATTCTATTTTTGTATATGGAGGAACTGCATATATCTTTTTTTCTCTAC
>JAEXNS010000325.1 GCA_023439605.1 Bacillota bacterium
ATCTTTTACTCATGATTATTCTGACTTAAATTTTTATTAAATTTATTTATAATTTAATAAAATAAAACAATAATACAATTTTTTATTTTTTTATTTTATATTCTATTTTTTTATTATTAATAAAATATCTTATTGTAGTTATAGCCAATCTTATCATTAACTTATTGACTAATTTAAAATTTTATAATAAAATATAATTACTTAAAAATATATTAAATTATTAAATTTATATTAAAAAAGAAAAGGTGACTATTTAAATGACAAAAGACATGACTAAAGGCTCTCCCATAAAACTAATTTTACTATTTTGTATTCCGTTGTTATTTGGCAACTTATTTCAACAACTATATAATATGGTTGATACTATTGTTGTAGGTAAATATATAGGCGTTGAAGCTCTTGCCGCAGTCGGTGCAACAGGTGCATTACAGTTTCTGTTTATCGGTTTTGTAACGGGTCTTTGTTTAGGTTTCTCTATACCTATTGCTCAGGATTTTGGAGCAAAAAATATTTCTTCAATGAAAAAAAGTTTTACCTCCTCTATTTATTTATCTGTTTTCTTTTCCATTTTCATGACAATACTAACACTTACTATAACAAAACCACTTTTAGTTTTATTAAATACCCCTGAAAATATAATAGAACAATCATATGATTATATATTTATAATTTTTGCTGGTATAAGTTCTATAGTATTGTATAATTTGCTTTCTTCTGTTTTGCGTGCTTTAGGCGATAGTAAATCACCACTTATATTTCTGATTATTGCTTCTATAATAAATATTATATTGGATATTTTATTTGTAAATCAATTTAATGCAGGAGTAAAAGGTGTTGCATATGCTACTGTAATTTCACAAACTGTTTCAGGTTTGCTTTGTCTTATATATATTAAAACAAAATTCAGTATTTTACATTTAACTAAAGAAGACTGGACATTAGATATTAAATCATTGCTAAGGTCCATCAAATATGGAGTTCCTATGGGAGGGCAATTTGCAATAACTGCAATAGGAGCAATAATACTTCAAGTTGCAATAAACAAACTAGGTTCTGATGTTGTGGCTTCAGTAACTGCAATGCAAAAAATTCAAATGCTTGTATTTATGCCCATGGAAACTTTAGGTGTTACGTTAGCAACATATTGTGGACAAAATTTAGGTGCACAAAAAATTGATCGAATAAAAAATGGGATGAAACAGTCAACAATACTTATACTTTCATATTCAGTATTTGCATTTATATTTATGGCTTTGTTTGGTAAAGTTATTTCTCTATTATTTATAAATAACTCAGATGTTCATATAATTGATATGGTATATAAATGTATTGTAATAAATGCTTCATTTTATCCTTTCTTAGCTATCATCTTCTTGTATAGAAACAGTATTCAGGGACTCGGATACTCAACCATTGCTATGATGGCAGGTTTATTTGAACTTATATCAAGGTCAATAGTAGCATTATTTATTTTGAGTGGAAATTATGGTTTTGATTTAATTTGTTTTGCAAATCCAATAGCATGGGTTTCTGCAAATTTCATACTTATTCCTGTCTATATTTTTGCTATAAAAAAATTAAATAAACAATCTAAATTTTTAATAAAATAACACAAAGAAACTAAGTCTATCAAAAATTATGTTACTATTTAGCCTTAAAGGATATGTATAGGACAGAGATATTTTAACTAAGGTCTAGGGCGACCAGAAAGGCCTGGTCGACTCCGCAAGAGTTGAAACCCTTCCAAAAAAGTAAATATACAGCTTAATAGTAACAAAATTATAATTATACGATGAAAATTATGTTAAAATCGCTATTGAAAAAATGGTTATGGTGTGTTATAATAAATTCTGTTCATAAAAATAAAGGGAGGTCACATTATTGGATTTAAGAAAAAAAAAGAATTTTATTATAAATTGTTTATATGCTTCTATAATTATAATAATCATTAGCTTAGTTCTAAAGTATGGGCTTACAATTATAAGTCCTTTCTTGATTGCATTTATTATATCATACTTTATAAGTTCACTAAGTAATTGGATAAGTAAAAAAACTAAATTAAGATACAAATTCACATCTTTTATTCTTGTTTTTATTTTTTATTTATGTGTTGGGCTAATAATAACTTTTATTGGTATAAAGGCAATTAATTTTGCAATTGAAATCATCTCAAAATTGCCAGAGGTGTACAGTAAAAATATCGAACCGTCATTTAGAAATTCTTTTGAAGACCTTAAACAGGTATTGAAGAAAATGGATCCGTCTATTGTAGATACCCTTAACAATATGGTTACACAAATAACACAAACTGTTGGAGAAACTATAAAAACAATTTCTTTAAAAGCTGTTGATGCACTCTCAAATTATGCAGTTAGCATTCCAAGCTTTTTAATAAAAGCTCTTCTTTGTATCATTTCTACTTTTTTTATTACAATTGATTATAAATTAATAACAGATTTTATAATGAAGCAATTCACGGAAAACGGGAATAAGCTTTTTGCCGAAATAAGGGATTACCTAATCGGAACTTTACTTGTATGTATTCGTTCATATGCTTTAATAATGACAATTACTTTTTCAGAACTTGCAATTGGTCTAAGTATAATTGGTATTAAAAACTCAATTTTAGTTGCTTTAGGAATATCTATATTTGATGTTCTTCCTATTTTAGGAACAGGCGGAATCATGATACCTTGGATAATAATTACATTTATAAGTGGGAACTTTAATCAGGCAATTGGATTATTAGTCTTGTATGTAATAATAACAGTAATAAGAAATATTTTAGAACCAAAAATTGTTGGTGCACAAATAGGATTACATCCTATAGTAACATTAACATCAATGTTTATAGGTGCACAGATTTTCGGTATTATAGGTTTATTTGGTTTTCCTATTACATTATCGTTACTTAATTATCTCAATAAAAAGGGAACAATAAAATTATTTAACAAATAATTTTATTTATTAAAATATTAAATATTTAATTAAAGTTATAAACAAACATCCTCCTGTCTTGACTGGAGGATGTTTGTTTATAAAAAATAAAGTAATGTATTAAATAAATTTTCATCTAAATAAATTGTATATTTGAAATATTATAAAACAAGAAATCCAAGCAACTCCTATTTGCATTGACATAGAAACAATAGCCCATTTCCAAGATTTCGTTTCATTTTTTATTGTTGCTACAGTAGCTATACATGGTACATATAGAAGAGAAAAAAGCATTAGTAAAAATGCATTTATTCCAGAAAATCCATATTCATTTAACAAAGATGAAAATTCAAATAATCCTTGATTTGATGTAATGTTTGAAACACTATATAAAACACTCATGCTAGAAACCACAAGTTCTTTTGCTGCTAGTCCAGAAATCAATGAAACTACAATTTGCCAATATCCTAATCCAATAGGTTTAAATACTGGTACTAAAGCCTTACCTATTACTGCAGCAAAACTTTCAGACATATCTGATGTCATACCTTTGAAACCAAAATTTAAAATAATCCAAACTATTATAGATGCTAAAAAAATTATGGTTCCTGCTTTACTTAAATAGTCTTTTACTTTTTCATATACATAAATATATATACTTCTTAAATTAGGTGTTTTATATTCTGGTAACTCAATCAATAAATAATTTTTACTTTTGTTTTTATCAAAAAAACTAATCAAAAGTGAAATCAAAACAGCTGTAAATATACTTATTACATACATTGAAAAAGCAACATACATTGCTTTTTCTCTAAAAAAAGCTCGCGAAAGCAATACATAAATAGGTAATTTGGCACTACATGACATAAAAGGAGTTACTAAGATAGTTTTTATTCTGTCTTTTTGATTTTCAAGCGTTCTAGATGCCATTACTGCAGGCACACTACATCCAAATCCCAATAACATAGGTATGAAAGCTCGTCCTGACAGTCCCATTTTACTCATTATTCCATCCATAACATATGCCACCCTAGACATATATCCACTATCCTCAAGAAATGCTAACGCTAAAAATAGTATGAATATATTTGGGAGGAAAGTTAGTATTCCTCCGACTCCCGCAACAATTCCATCTATTATGAGCGAATGTATATATTCATTTATTTTAA
>JAEXNS010000284.1 GCA_023439605.1 Bacillota bacterium
TATAAACCGCCTCGTTTTAGAAATTTTTGTAACCAAAACGAGTTTGCATATTTTTTGCATTTTGTCAAGTGTTTTTTTGTAAATTTTTTATGAATTTTTTAATATTCCTTAAGTTGACGACATTGGGGGTACTAGTGGGAGTAGAAAAGCCATCAACTACACCAAAATCCTCCATTGTAAGTGGTTATAATGGAGGATATATAACAGATGCACTAGATGCTGGTATATACACAGTTTTTGTTACAGATAATCGTATTGGAGCTTTAGATTATAAAAAATATCTACCTACTTCTTTTACGATTAAGATTTTGGGTAACACAGAGATAAAATCACAAAACGGAACAGTATCAAATTCGCTTAATGGTAATCAGCTTAGAATTGTTTTATCGTGGGGATCTACACCAAAGGATTTGGATTCTCACTTATATATATCCACTAGCAGTGGCGGTTCTGGACATGTTTATTATAAAAGTAAATTATTCTATGTTGATGGAGATAAGGTTGCAGATTTAGACCTTGACGATACATCAAGTTATGGTCCGGAGACAACGACAATTTATACTGCAATTGATGGAATATATACATTTTATGTTCAAGATTATACAAACAGAGGTGCTGGAAGTTCAAATTATAATTTAAGTAATTCGGGTGCTACTGTTTATGTGTATAGTGGGTACTCTACACTTCCAATTGCTGTTTATTCAGTCCCAACAGGATTGGGAACTGTATGGAAGGTGATTTCGTATAATGCAACAACTGGTGAAATAACGGAGTATAACACCATCTATGGAGGATTTTAACTATAAGATTAAGGCGTAACATGTGATATAAACTATACTTCCTGTTATGCGATTAAATAAAAAGGGGGATGCGTGTATGAAAAAAATGCTAGTGATTATAGTAACATTTATATTGTTAATAGGTACATCTTGTAATAAATTAAACACAAATGATGGAGATAATATTAGTGATGTCGATTTAAATACAGGAGAGAACATCACCATAAATAGCAATATAGAAAAACCTCAGCAAGATATTTTATTTGTAATAGTATATTTGAATGTGTTTGAGGAAAATGGTTTACGTGCAAGTATTATTGATGTTAATGGTGGTTATCATCCATTACCTGATAGTTTTGAATTAAATGATGGTGAATTTCAAGATGGATGGTATGATGTTCTTTTAAAAGCTAAAGAAAGTGAACCTTTAAGCAACGTCAAAGAATCAGATTTATTAAAGATGTATACTTTTTTTAGTGAATTTTATAGTGATGGTGAATATAAAATGAAATCATATGATCATACAATTCGTGATTATGGAACGAAGGTTCTCTATGGAGTTTTTAAAAATAGGGATGGTGAAATGGATTATAAAGAATTGTGTTCATATGGATCAGGCACATCTTGTATTCAAAGTAAAACTGCACAAGAATTTATTAATTGGATGGCAGATAATAAATACTTTTCTCTAGACGATTTTAGGTACTGATTTTTTGAACATTAACTATTTTAGAAAAAAAGGTAGTTATTTATGACATTTGGATATTTTATAATCTTTAATTCATAAGAATCTCAAGTCTAAATTCAATCTAACCCGCACAATTGTGTGGATTAGATTGTGTGAATTTTTTCGTGTTTTAAGAATTGGACATAATATTTTTATCTTTTATGTATTCGAAACATCTCAATTAATTATTCTATGCTTGTTAGGATATTCTGATCGTACACCAATAAAGTACACTACGACTTTTTCTAAAGGATATAATACAATATCTTTGAAAATAGGATATTATTGTTAAACGTGTTTTAGAAGATAACTATTCATTTGGTGTTATTGAAATGAATTCACCTTAGACAACAATAAAATTTAATTTAACAAATGATTTATATAATAACTTACAAAAAATTATCAGTTCAGAGGATATAGCTTTTATTTAAAGGAATTAAAGAATATCTATTGACAAAATCAATAAATGTAGTAAAATATAATAGAGTGGTTTTTTAAAAGTAGGTAAATTTTATATAAATTATACTGAAATTCACACTTATAATTTTGTGTTTTTAGTGCAATTCTATATGCTTTGTTCAAGAAAATACATTTAAAAATATGACAAATTTTTTTTGTGAAAATTTAAGGATTTATCGATTATGTTTTATAGATTTATCGATAAAATATTAAAAAGTGGAATGGAGAATTAAAATGAGTACTATTGGAGTTTTAACTAGCGGTGGAGATGCACCAGGAATGAACGCGGCTGTTCGTGCAGTAACAAGAGCGGCTATAAAAAAGGGTTTTAAAGTAATGGGAATTCATAGAGGATACAATGGTCTTTTAAATGGTGATTTTGTTGAATTAAATGTACGTTCTGTTTGCGATATCATACAAAGAGGTGGTACTTATTTGTATACAGCAAGATGCCCAGAATTTAGAACAGCTGAAGGTGTAAAAAAAGGTGCTGATAAGTGTAAAGAATTAGGTTTGAGTGGTATAGTTGTTATTGGTGGAGACGGCTCTTTTAGAGGAGCAGCAGATCTTTCGGCTGAAGGAATTCCTTGTGTAGGACTACCAGGAACTATTGACAACGATATAGCTTGTACTGAATATACAATAGGTTATGATACTGCAATGAATACTGCACTTGAAATGGTTGATAAAATTCGTGATACAGCACAATCTCATGACCGTTGTAGTGTAGTTGAAGTAATGGGAAGAAATGCAGGTTATATTGCTGTAAATACAGGTATAGCATGTGGAGCTTTAGATATTATAACAACTGAAATGCCATATGATTTAGATGAAATAGCAAAGAAAATGCTTGAAACAAGAAAACAAGGAAAACAACATTTTATTATTGTTGTTTCTGAAGGTGTTGGACATTCTACAGAAATTGCTCAAATAATTCAAGAAAAAACAGGGATAGAATCAAGAGCGACTATATTAGGTCATGTACAACGTGGAGGAGCACCAACAGTAAGAGATAGAGTTGTAGCTAGTCAAATGGGTTATTATGCAGTAGATTTATTGGCTCAGGGAATAGGAAATAGAGTAGTTGGAATGCAAAACAATAAAATAGTTGATTTTGATATTCAAGAAGCTTTATCTATGAAAAAACCTTTTGAAATAGACTTGTACAATATTGCAAGAGATATAGCATTCTGATAATTTACAAATAATTTTAAACAGTCTTCATTTCTATTATTCAATCAATTAAAGTAAAGTTTAATATTTTGTAGGAGTTTCGACTCTGCGGAGTCGACCGGGCTTTC
>JAEXNS010000326.1 GCA_023439605.1 Bacillota bacterium
GCTTTGACCCAGCAAAATTAACAGCTGGTTCAATAACTGTAGGTAATCCAGTACTACGTGGTGACGTTGATGGAAATGGTATAGTAGGTATGCTTGACTTAGTTAAACTAAAGAAATACTTATTAAAAGCAGCTCCAATAACAGATGATTGCATCTTTTTTGTTGATATTCGGTCATATTATATGAAGAGATGTTTCCCCGAAGATCCAAGGCAATCTGAAAGCCCAGTCGACTCCACAAAGTCGAAACCCTTACGAAACCGTAAACTTTCCCTTTAGAGGCTAAATAGTAACCTTTTTTAATCCTTTTATAATACGAATAGATGCTTCAATATGCATTATCCAATGTCTTGACAAAGGCATTTTTATAATTCCTTTAACATCTTTATTACACCAGTAATCAATTAACCATCTTGCATTTTCATATGTGCTTACAACTTTCAATTGCTTGATTTTGTTTATCTCATCTAAACCAAATTTTCTGCTCAACTCACAAAAATCTATTGTTTTAATCCATATATCTGTTGCTGTTTTTACTGAAAAAATATAGTTATGTAATTCATCTATATCTAATTTTTTTGAAAACTCAGCAACGTTCTCTTTTACCAGTTCATTTCCTGTAGTAATTATTGAAGAATTTATTTTTCTTTGATAATTTTCTTTAAAGAAAATTTGCTCATTATTTTTTATCAATGTATTTACTACAATATCTTCAATTCTAAAAATATGCCACAATGAATATGCAATTGTTTTACTATGATAACCATTTGCATTTATAAACGGAATTGCATAATAATCTTCATTTTGCAATATATTTCTCCATGAAAGTATCTCATTCATTAAAGTTTCTCTAAGTTCTAAAAGTGAGTTTATTCCTTCAATAAAAGTTACTTTTTTCAATTGTTTCTGCATGTGGCTGTTTAATTCTGACCAATCTTTATTCATAAAATTCACGTACTTTCTGTATTATTAAACTAATGTTCTACAAATATACAATTTAATATTAATTCTATCACGAAGTTATTTCATTATAGAGATATTGGTTTAAATATATCTGTAATTTGAAAAACATTATAAATTTCAAGTTAAATAATCAACATGATCTATATTTTTTTTTTATAAATATGCATCATTATCTGAAAGCCAAATATATGAATTAATAATACACCAAATGTCAGACCACATGCAAGTTTATTATCCAAAGTAATAAAAACAAGTATGATACCAGCCAATGACAAAAGTGAAATATACCATGTAGCGTAACCTGCCTTTTCTCTTAAACTGATATTACGCTCATCATTCTCATCAATTTCAAATTGCTTTGCCTTTGTAGGATCATTTTTTAACAATTTTTCTCTGTACATACCTACTATTCCCACGAAAATAATTCCTGTACCAAATCCACTCAAAACAAATGGCAATCCTCGGATTGTCTCATTTGATTCTGGAATAATAAATTTCAACAAAAGCCCACACACAAATATGATAACACCTATGTAAAAAACATATGACTTAATTTTCTTGTTCATTGTTTTTCCTCCTCATAAATAAAAATTTCTTCTACAGTCATATTGAAATATTTAGCTATCTTAAAAGCAAGTATTATAGATGGATTATACCGTCCGTTTTCCAATGAACCTATTGTCTGACGTGAAACCTCAAGGGCAATAGCTAAATCTTCCTGTTTGATTCCAAGTTGTTTCCTTAATTCTTCTAACCGATTTTTCAATTTATAACCCCTTTCTATGGAAAGTTTGCTTTACATATAGATAATAACATATAAATTTTTAAATGTCAAGCTTACTTTCCATTAAATTTATAAATTATTAAAATAATAAAATATCTCTAATTATATTTTTAACTGATTATATAAACATAAAAGATGCAATATTCTGTGGTTATTTTTCAGAATATTGCATCTTATTTTGTTTGGATGTTTTTCAATTAAATTCTAATTAGGAGAGATTTAAAGTTCGTCCACTTTCTCGTATTGGTTCTGTTCCTCTAGATTTACATTCCAATATGGTGAGATTTAAAGTATAAAATCAATAGATCAGTTATCATTTGATAATAAATTTACATTCCAATATGGTGAGATTTAAAGCTTATGATAGTTTTTATGAAATTGATTTAGTTTTAAAATTTACATTCCAATATGGTGAGATTTAAAGTTACATTTATTTTTTTTACAACTTCATTGTTTTTGTCAATTTACATTCCAATATGGTGAGATTTAAAGCCGATGTTGTTTGGGTATAGTGCAAACTTAAAAGAATTTACATTCCAATATGGTGAGATTTAAAGTTAGCAAATTCACCTGATAGTATAATGGGATTATCATTTACATTCCAATATGGTGAGATTTAAAGAACTTTCTCCATACAAGAACTTGAGGAGGGGATTTAAATTTACATTCCAATATGGTGAGATTTAAAGAAAGGCAACGTGACGTTTATAAACGATAGTAAACAATTTACATTCCAATATGGTGAGATTTAAAGTGGTAAGGCGTATAAAGGGTTTTGTCCCTGCGGTATTTACATTCCAATATGGTGAGATTTAAAGTAAGTCGAAAATATAGAACCATTTTTTATTAAAAATTGATTTACATTCCAATATGGTGAGATTTAAAGAG
>JAEXNS010000355.1 GCA_023439605.1 Bacillota bacterium
GGTGAAGAGACACCTATTTTGATTTACGAACATGATGCAAACAATGTAAAAAGTATAGAGATAAAAAATAATGAAGGTAGCTATATTATAGATAGGACAAAGAAAGGTGCAAATTCAAGTCCAGAAGATGTAAGTGAATATGAAATAGGTGAATTAAAAAACTTTCCTATAGAAGAATCTACAATAAATAATATAGCTAAAAATATATCCACTATAAATGCAACAAAAATAATTGAAGAGAATAGTAGTGATCTATCAAAATATGGTTTAGAAACCCCTTTATCTGAAGTAACCATGAAACTTGACGATGAAAAAAATTCTGTAGTTACATTTTTATTAGGAAATGACACACCTAGCGGAGAGATTTATCTTTGTCTAAAGGGTGAAAAAAAGGTGTATTCTGTAAGCGGTGATGTATTTAAAGTTTTAAGAAAAGATAAAACATACTTCATAAGTCTAGAAATAGTAAAAAAATATGGAGAAGATGAATATCCTCTTGTAAAAAAAGTAGAAATAGAAAGATCTGATTTGCCATATAAAATAAATATAGATGAACGTGAGACTTATTCAGATGGTAAAAGTGGTTATGGCGGGGTAGCTTCGCCACATGTTTTAACATCACCTATATTCTCATATTTAAATGTTGATAAATCACAAGCGACAACACATGGTATTTTTGGATTAACTGCAGAAATGATATTAGCATTAAATCCTACAGAGGAACAATTGGCTGTGGCAGGTTTGGTAGATCCTAAATGTAAGGTTTCAATTACTTTGGGTGATGATATACATTATGTGCTTAAAATAGGTAATGAAATTGAACATGATGGTAAAAAGAGTTGCTATGTTTATTTTGAAGGTGTAGATATGATATACATTGTTTCGGAAGAATCATTACCATGGTTAAATTTAAAAATATCTGATATAACATCTCAAATAGTCGTAGCCAAGTTTGTATATGATATAACTAAATTATCAATTACAATAGGTTCCAAAACTCGTACTTTTGAAGGTACTGGAGATGATAAAGATAACTATAAAGTAAAGTTAGATGGACAAGATTATGATATCGAAAGATATAGAGATTTTTATCGTCAACTTTTAAAAACACCAGCGGAAGAAATATATTTTGCATCAGAGCCAACAGGAAAGTTGTTGGCTAAGATAGAAATACAAACAAATGATGAAAATTTTAATGACATAATAGAATTTTATGAATCAGAAGAAAGAAAAGTAATTATAAAAGTAAATGGTGTAACAAGTTTTAAATGTCGAGCATCATTTATAGAAAAATTTCTAATACCAAATGTGGAAAAGTTAGACTCAAACGAAGCCTTTGTAGAAAATTGGTAGATACGATTTTTTAAATCAATATTAAAAATAATATACAAATTTTCTTTAGTTACTTGATTAAAAATATATATTATGTTATAATAAACTTCTAGTGGATAGGTTCATAATGAAAATCACTATCTTAATTTTACATTTATGATTTTCATTGTGTTAAAGAAAGGGGTTTAATAAATGAGCGATAATTCCAAGAACAAAATGGGCTTTTTTTCTTACAAAGGTTATCCTTTAGTTAGATGCGGAGATACTCTTTATTATGGAAATATGTCTGATGAATATGTTACAATGCTTAAAATAGAGAAAACTACAAAAGTATTTAACATGGATGTAGCCGATAAGATAAAAATTTATCTTATGTCAACAAATACAGAGTTAAACCCTATAGAAGCCATAAAGAAAACCAGTGAAAAAGATGGTCTTTATGAGGCACTAGATTTAGCTAGTGCCTGGCTACAAAGAAGTATAGACTAAAAAAAGGATGTTGCATTATGCAACATCCTTTTTTTAGTCTATAGAAAAATCAACTTGACCACTATTTATATTAGCTTTAGTACAAGTAACAGAAATCGACTCTCCCAAGCTATATTTTTTACCTGTTAAATCATCTGTAATTGATAATGCACCATCAAAAGAATAATTTCCTTTTGGTAAGGAGTTTATGTGAACAAGACCTTCTACTGTATTAGGTAATTCAACATAAAATCCAAACTCAGTAACTGAAGAAATAATACCATCAAAAGCTTCGCCTATATGCTTAGACATATATTCTGCTTTATAGCAGTCCTCGCAGCTTCTTTCCACCTTCATTGCGTTTAATTCAGCATGTGTAGAACGTTCAGAGGCATGAGTTGCAAAGGTTTCATATCTTTTAGTTAACCACTCCTTATCATAGCCAGAAATCATGTCTGTCAATATACGATGTATGGCTAAGTCAGGGTATCTTCTTATTGGTGAAGTAAAATGAGAATAATCTTCAAGTGCAAGTCCAAAATGTCCTATAGGAGATGCTGAATATTTTGCTTTTGCCATAGAACGTAGAATTATTTGATTAATAACTGGGAATTTTTCGTTATCTTTATTATTTTCTAAAATTTCAGCATAATGTGCTGGCTTAATAGATTTTGCATCTGGAATAGTTATATTTAGTTTGGTTAATATAGCCTTCATATTCGTTACTTTTTCAATAGAAGGATTTTCATGTACACGATAAACAAAAGGAACATCTTTTTCTTTAGAGAATTTAGCGGCACATTCATTTGCATATAACATAAATTCTTCTATAATTTGCTCGCTTTTACCACGAGTTCTAGGAACAACATCAATACAAAAATCTTCTTCATTTATAATTAATTTGCTTTCAGAAGTTTCCAGTTGAGGTGAACCTCGTTTTTTTCTATTTGCTATTAAAATATCTGCAAGTTCATTCATTAGAAAAATACTTGGAATTGTTTTTTCATATTTTTTTAATAATTCTTCATCTGCTTCGTTTTTAATTATTTTATTTATTTCAGAATAGATACCTTTTACTTCAGAACAGATTACACTTTTATAGAATTTATAACTTAATATCTCACCATTAGCTGATACTTTTATATCAACACTAAAAGTTAAACGATTTTCCTGTGGGTTTAGAGAGCAAATGCCATTTGAAAGTTCTTTAGGTAGCATAGGTACAACTTTATTTGCATAATAAACGCTAGTGCCTCTTTTAAGTGCTTCATTGTCAAGATGAGAATTACCCTTTACATAATGGGAAACATCTGCAATATGAACACTAAGTAAATATCCATCTGAAGTTTTCTTTATAGATATAGCATCATCCAAGTCTTTTGATTCCACACTATCTATAGTAAATATAATTTCATTTCTCAAATCTACTCTATTTTTAAAATCATACTCATGAATGTCAGTCAATGCAATTTTTTTAGCTTCATCAATTACTTCTTGTGGAAATATAGGGTTGATGTTATTTAATGTTAAAACAGACATCGCACAACTAGAAGCCTTTTCAGAACTTCCAAAACTAATTAATATCTTGGCTTTATGGTCAGAATGTCTAGCACCTCTAGAAACTATTTCCGCTAAAATTTTATCTCCGATATTTAAATTGGTTTTTTTATCATTAATTAATCTGATAAGATTTTTAGTTAATGTATCTGGTAATATGAAAAAATCGTTGTTTTCCTTAACTACAACACCTGTTATTTGGGACTTATTTTCTTGCAAAATGGAAACTACTTCTCCCTCAGGACTTCCTGTTCTAGATACTATAAGTTTAACTAAAACTTTATCACCAGGAATAGCACCCATTAGAAATTTACCTGGAATAAAAACTTCAGATTTATCATCTAATCTTTCTACAAAACCAAAAGTTTTGCTTAATCTAGAAACAACAGCGGGAAAATATTTCAATGCGGAAGATAAAACCAATCCTCTCTTGTTCCTAAACACTGTGCCATCTTGAATTAATTCGTCAAGTGCTTTACTAAAAATGAAAGCATCTCTTTTTTTAATTTTAGATTTGCCTAAAATATCCTTGTAGTCACTTGGCTTTTTACCGTTTTTAGCTAATAAGAGCATTATTTTGCTTTTGTAAGATTTTATATTGTTTGGATTCTCCATTTTGATCGCCTCTTTTCTATATTTTAAATAATATCCCCTGTGAAT
>JAEXNS010000041.1 GCA_023439605.1 Bacillota bacterium
ATTTAAATGAAAATTGCAACTGCAAGTGACGGAATAAATATATCTGGGCATTTTGGCCATTGTGAAGGATTTCATATATTTGAAATAGAAAACAATGAAATTATCAATTCAAGTTTCACACCAAATCCGGGTCATAAACCAGGTTTTTTACCTGTATTTTTACACGAAAAAGGTAGTGACACTATTATCTCTGGAGGCATGGGTGGCGGTGCTGTTGATATATTTAACGAAAAAGGCATTGAAGTTATTGTTGGTGCTTCTGGAAGTTCCGAATCTGCTGTAAAAGCATATTTAAAAGGTGAACTTAAATCAACTGGATCAGTATGCCACGAACATAATCATTAATAGATTTTCCATTTTTATATGTATAAATACGAAAAACAGACTGTAATAAAAATCAGTCTGTTTTTTATTTTATTATTCAGCCTAAAGGTAAAGTTTACGGTTTTGCAAGGGTTTCGACTCTGCGGAGTCAACCAGGCTTTCCGATCGCTCTGGACCTAAAGTTAATCAAAATGTTTCTTTGTTTTGTTTGCAAACTTAACTAATAAAAGCATTATAGGAACTTCAGTCAATACACCTACTGTTGTTGCGAGTGCAGCGGGAGATTTTGCACCAAATAAGGCAATGGCAACAGCAACTGACAATTCAAAAAAGTTTGATGCCCCTATCATTCCAGCTGGTGCTGCAATGTTATGAGGAAGTTTTAAAATTTTTGAAGCTAGGTATGCAATAGAAAAAATTAAAATAGTCTGCATTGTTAAAGGTATGGCAATTAATAATATATGTGTAGGATTTTTTAATATGGTTTCACCTTGAAATGAAAATATTAAAATCAATGTTAATAATAACCCTACTATTGTATAGTTATCGAATTTAGGTAAAAATTTATTATTAAAAAATTCTTCACCTTTATTTTTTATAACCATCATTCTTGTAACTATTCCAGCTGTCAAAGGAATTACAACAAATAGAACAACAGATAAAATAAGTGTATTCCATGGAACTTCAACTTTACTAACACCCAATAAAAATTTAACTATAGGAATGAAAGCCACTAGTATAATTAAGTCGTTTGTAGCTACCTGTACCACTGTATAAGCGGGATTTCCTTTTGTTAAGTGACTCCATACAAAAACCATTGCTGTACAAGGTGCAGCTGCAAGTAAAATAGCACCCGCTAAATATTCCTTTGCTAAATCTGGTGTAATAAAGTTTTTAAAAACAACATATAAAAAGAAGAATGCTATTCCATACATCGAAAAAGGTTTAATTAGCCAATTTACAATCCATGTTACAAATAAACCTTTTGGGCTTTTTCCAACATTTTTTACACTTTGAAAATCAACCTTCATCATCATTGGGTATATCATAATCCAAATAAGTATAGCTATTGGAATTGAAACTTTTGCATATTCAAACTTATTTAAAATTTCAGGAACTTGGGGCAAAAACTTTCCTATTAAAATACCTACAACCATGCAAATAGCTACCCATATCGTTAAATATTTTTGGAAAAAACCCATATCAATTTTTTCATGTTTAATTTTATCCATATTACGACCACCTTAAAATTTTATTAATTTTGCAGAAAACTGATTTTCAAAAATATCCATTATCAAATATGTTGGCTTATGATTAGATTTACGTGGCAAGGAAATAGAACCAGGATTAATAATATACACATTATTCTTTTCACTTATGTGAGCTATATGTGTATGTCCACAAATGATAATATCATTTTCTAAAGAATCCTCTAAATATTCATTGAATATTTCTGAATCTTCAAAAATATATTCTTCCATTCTTTTTTTACTTCCATGAAAAATTTTAATTTTTCTGTTATGAACTTTAAGTTCAATATCAAAAGGTAGATTTTTATAATATTCTCTAATTTCCTTGTCAATTTTTTTACTGCATCCCACCATATCATCATGATTTCCTCTTACAGAAAGTATCTTTTTATCTTTACAAAAAGACATTATTTCAAAAGCATTTTCCTCTGTATCAACTAAGTCACCTGTTGATAAAATCAAATCCACACCTTGTTTTTCAGCGTTTTCTGTAGCTTTTTTCAATGCATTTATATTTCCATGTATATCTCCTAAAACTGCAATTTTCATAAATAACCTCCACTTATTAAATTGATAATCATCAATGTAATAATATTATACTATTCATATCGACGTTTGTCAATATATTTTTGTATTTTTAATGTAAAAAAACAGTTACAATTTTATTTAAAAAATCATAACTGTTTTTTATTTATTCGTAAATCAAAAGATTGATTTTTAAGATTTCTTCATCTGTAAAACTTGTTTTAAATATACTTTCAACGTTTTTCTCTATTTGTTCAGATGTACTTGCACCAATAAGTACAGTAGAAATACTTTTATTACTCAAAACCCATGATAAAGCCATTTGTGCAAGTTCCTGTCCCCTATTAATTGCTATTTCATTTAAAGAATTTAATTTTTTTATCATTTTCTCATTTAATTCATTTGCTATCCATGTATTCCCTTTTGCAATCCTTGAATTTTCAGGAATTCCTCGTAAATATTTATCACTTAAAAATCCTTGATACAAAGGTGAAAATACTGCTATTCCAAAGCCTTCTGATAGTGCCAATTTATCCAACCCATCCTCTTCTATCCATCTATTTAACATGGAATATGATGGTTGATTTACAATAAACGGTGTTTTTAGTTCTTTGAAAATTTTATTTATTTCATTTGTTTGTTCTGAATTATAATTTGAAATTCCAACATATAAAGCTTTTCCCTGCCTCACCACATGGTCTAAAGCAACAGCAGTTTCTTCTATATCTGTATTAGGGTCAAAAACATGATGATAAAATATATCTACATAATCAAGATTTAATCTTTTCAAACTTTGATCAAGTGAAGAAATAAGGTACTTTCTAGAACCATTTTTATCACCATATGGTCCAGGCCACATATCATAACCTGCCTTTGTAGAAATACACAATTCATCTCTATATGATCTCAATCCCCTATCTAATACAACCGAAAAATTACTTTCAGCAGAACCGTTATATGGACTTCCATAATTATTTGCAATATCAAAATGAGTTATACCCAAGTTAAAAGCTGTATAAATCATTTTCTCTATGTTATCTATAGAGTCTCTATATCCGAAATTTTGCCACAAGCCCAATGAAATAGCAGGTAACTTCAAGCCGCTTTTTCCACAATGATTATATTTCATATTTGAATATCTATTTTCATTAATTTTCAGCATATCTCTTATCCTCTTTTCTATAAACTATTTATAAAAATTATATCATTTTTACTTATTAATTACAAGTTATAATTAAACAAAAATCAAGCAAACATCCAATTATTTGAGATAAAAAAGTGAAATGAAAAATGAGAAACAGAGAGAAATAGAGCAATATTGAAAGAAATAGAGCGTATAAGGGATATAAATTAAATTTTCGCCAATTTTACGGTTTTTTAGTATTGACAATCGTATTTGCATGGTGTATAATAATATACGTTGCTGTCGAACATATATAAAGTTAATATTTTGAGTTGCTTATTATATTTTATATGTTTTATTAAACGCAAGATTATTTTTATGGAGGAATAGATTATGTCAACTACTACTTATATGCCAAAAGCTGACGATATAAATCGCACATGGTATGTTCTAGATGCAGAAGGACAACCTTTAGGTCGTGTTGCTGCAAAAGCTGCTCATATTTTAAGAGGTAAAAACAAACCAACTTTTGCACCTCATGCAGATTGTGGAGATCACGTAATAATTATAAACTGTTCAAAAGCTATTTTAACAGGTAAAAAATTAGAACAAAAAACATATGTATGGCACACAGGTTGGATAGGTGGTCTAAAACAAATCCAATACAAAGATTTGATGGCTACAAAACCAGATAAAGCTATGATGATTGCCGTTAACGGAATGTTACCAAACAATACATTAGGTAGAAAAGCTTTAACACGTTTAAGAGTATATAAAGATGCTAATCATAACCAAGAGGCTCAAAAGCCTGTTGCTTATGAATTTTAAGAAAGGAGTTATCTAAATGTACGAATCAAAATTAAAATATTTCTACGGAACAGGTAGAAGAAAACATTCAGTTGCAAGAGTAAGAGTTTATAATGGTACTGGTAAAGTTACTATTAACGCTAGAGATATAGATGATTATTTTGGTCTTGAAACTTTAAAATTAATCGTTCGTCAACCTTTGGCATTAACAAATAATTTAGATAAATTTGATATAGTTTGTACTGTTACTG
>JAEXNS010000087.1 GCA_023439605.1 Bacillota bacterium
ACTTTGAACTTTATAATTGAAACACAAGGCACGAGCACTATTTTATCTTATGAATTTTCTAATTATGAAGATTTAGATGATTTAAGTGTAAATATGATTAAACATAATAGAATAAAAGGGATTTTCCCACTTACTTTTACTCAAGTAGATGATAAGAAATATATAAAATTTAACACTTCCTCAAAAATAAATGTACGTCAATTACTTTTAGAAGAAATAACAAAAGAAAGATTTATAAATATACTTTATAATTTGGTTAGTTCTATTATTGATACTGAAGAATATATGATAGATCGTGGTTATCTTTTGATTAATCCTGAATATATATTTATAGACCTTACTACAAACGAAACATTTTTAATCTGCTTCCCATTTAAAAAACATAAGAACAACAACATAAACTTAAGTGCTTTTTTCAAAACATTAACTTATAATCTGAAATTTAACAGCCAAGAAACTTGTGACTATATAGCTAAAATAATTGCATACTTAAATAGCACAAATTCTTTTTCAATACATGATTTTTTTGAGGTAATTGAACAGGAAAAAGAAAATCTTTATACATTAAACCCAGAAAAACCAGTCAACTCAGCCCCAACCTATTCTCAGCCATACAACCCACAACAAGAAACTATAAGTGTTGACCAAAATAATGTAAAACCTTCTTTTTCTCCACAACAAAATACAAACACTCCACCTCAAGTTCAACCATCTTTACCAAATCAACCTATACAAAATCAAGCTATTCCAAACAAGCCAATAGAAAACAGTAATAACAAAAATGACAAACCTTCTTTTTTCCAAAAACTATTTAAAGGCAAAAAGAACGAAGGAGATTCTGTAAAAAAAGAACCTGTTTCTAAAGTTCCGCAAATAGCTATACCAAATCAACCTCAAAATAATAATTTACCATTCCCTACGCCAGCACCTGTTGCAGCAACTCCTCAAATTCAAGTCAAGTCTCCTAAAAAAACAAAGGCAACTAAGAAAAATGATGCACCTATAGTGCAAATAAATGCATCCAGTCCATCACACACAATAACTCCACCACCTGCAAACAAACAACCAATTATAAATAATCAACAACCTCATTTTTCAAACAATCCTATACCAGATTTCGAGGAATCTGCAACTATGATTTTAGATGAAAATGAGATGACAACAAACGCAATTTTGATTAGAATGAAAACAAATGAAACTATTAACATATATAACGAAACATTTAAAATAGGTAAAGATAGAAATTTTGTAGATTATTGCATAAGTGATAATAAAGCCATAAGTAGAGCTCACGCATATATTTTAAACAAAAATAGTAACTATTATATATTTGACAATAATTCTACAAATCATACTTTTGTAGATGGAGTAAAAATAACTAGTCAGCAAGAAGTTATTTTGAAAAATGGTACAAAAATAAAACTTGCAAATGAAGAATTTGAATTTAAAATATTCTAAAAAAACAAGACTTTTCAAATAGAAAAGTCTTGTTTTTTTACTTTATGCGGTAATATTTAGTCATATGTCCAAGGTGAAGATATATTTACCGAAGGTCCAGGGCGACCAGAAAGCCCAGTCGACTCTGCAGAGTCGAAATCTTAAAAATACGCAAACAGGTTCAGGGATTTTCTATCGCAAAATCCCTACGCTCACTAAAGTTCGCTACCCTAAAAGCTCTTAAGCATTAAGAATTTCGTTCTCTTCGGAGAACGACAAAGGGCATTGCCCTTTTGAATCCCACGATTTTTGAAAAAATCGAGTAAAATTTTAATTTTTGTCAAATCAAAGATATATGCCCGAAGGTCCAGGGCGACCGGAAAGCCCGGTCGACTCCGCAGAGTCGAAATCTTAAAAACCTACTGTGGAGTTACATCTTTATTTGTTTTAGAAAAATGTTTATGTCCACCTGATAAATTATACACCTTTTTAAATCCATTATTTATTAGTATATTTTGAACTGCATTTCCTGTAACACCCTTATTACAATAAGTTACAATTGTTTTTTCTTTATCTAATTGTTTTAGTCTTTCCCTTATTTCTGCATGCGGAATATTTTCAGCATTTAAAACGCATCCATTTTTGTATTGCTTTTCTACCCTTGCATCAATTATATGAATATCCTCAGAACTAATATGCTTATCCACTAGTTCTTTAGCGGTAATCAAAGGAGCTTTTTTACTAATTGCATTTTCTAAAATCATGCCTGTATACATAACCGGATCTTTTGTTGTAGAAAATGGCGGAGCATATGCCAAATCAAGATGAAATAAATCTTCTACCTTTGCTTTAAATGTAATAGCCGTTGCAAATACATCTATTCTTTTATCAACACCCTCATATCCAACTATTTGAACCCCCAATAATCTTCCTGTTTTTTTATCTGCAATAGCCTTTATAACCATTTCTTTCCCATCTAAATATTCTGGTTTATTTGGCTTTATGTTATGACAAACCTCAACATCATAACCTTTTTTTACTGCTTCACTATAGCTAAATCCCGTATTTGCTACTGTCATGTCAAATATTTTAAAAATAGATGTCCCTAGTATGCCTCTAAATTCCAATTTACATTCTTTTATATTTTCTCCTGCAATTCTTCCTGTTTTGTTTGCAGTTGAACCTAAAGGTCTATAAAATGGTGTATTGTCAATTAAATTTATATGCTCTATACAATCACCACAAGCAAAAACATCCTTTTCACTAGTTCTCATATAAGTGTCAACTTTAATTGCACCTGTTTCACCTGTTTTTATCCCTGATTCGATAGCTATATCAACGTTTGGTCTTACTCCTGTAGCAACTATAACTATATCTGCTTTTAATTCTTTTCCTGATGAAAGCTTTACTTTTTCCTCCGTTATTTCTTGTGCATACGTGCCTTTTTCTATATTTATGCCATTTTTCAACAAATACTCTTCTAAATATATCGACATATCTTCATCTAGAGTGGAAGTCAATTGTTCAGATTTTTCTACTACCGTTACATCAAAACCAATTTTTTTTAGGTTTTCACCAACTTCTAAACCAATAAATCCAGAACCTATTATAAGTGCTTTTTTAGGTTCTTTTTCTTCAATAAATTTTTTTATATAATCCATATCGTTAATATTTCTAAGTACAAATACATGTTTATTTTCTATTCCATTTATTTTAGGTATTATCGGTTTTGCACCTGTTGCTATTATTAATTTATCATAAAATTCGTCAAATACTTCTTGAGATTTAAGTTCTTTTACTTTTATAAATTTGTTTTGCGTATCTATGCTTAAAACTTCATGTTCTATAAAAACATCTACATTATATTTCTTTTTGAAAAATTTCACATCTCTAGGTACAAGTTTTTCTCTGCTTTCAACTTCATCACCTAAATAATATGGCATACCACAACCTGAATATGAAATATACTTATCTTTATCATATATTTTTATTTCAGCACCTTCATCATTTCTTCTAGCTTTTGCTGCTGCCGATGTACCTGCTGCTACTCCACCAATAATTAATATTTTCATATACATCCTCCAATTAAATGTTACTATTAAACCATATGTGTAAGTCAGAGATATTTTGCGAAGGTCTAGGGCGACCGGACAATGTCGTCAACTTAGTGAAAAAATTAAAGTTTTACTCGATTTTTTTCAAAAAATCGTAGGTTTCCAAAGGGCAACGCCCTTGGTCGCTTTCCGCAGAAAGCGAAATCTTTATGCTTCAAGAGCTTTTTTGCTTCTTTTTGCGAT
>JAEXNS010000138.1 GCA_023439605.1 Bacillota bacterium
GTTTCATTCTCTGTGTTTCTCTGTCTATACATAAAGTTTCTAAAACTTCATGTGCATGATATAAAATTGTTCCACCAGGAGTTTCATACACACCTCTTGATTTCATTCCAACAAGTCTATTTTCAACTAAATCAACCAAACCAATACCATTTTTCCCGCCCAATTCATTTAGCTTTTGTATTAAATCCATACAGTTTAACTTTTCACCATCTATAGATACAGGATTACCTTTTTCAAAACCAATAGTAACATATGTTGGCTTGTCTGGAGCCATTTCAGGAGATACTCCCATTTCCAAAAAGCCTTCTTTATTGTACATTGGTTCATTTGCTGGATCTTCTAAATCAAGACCTTCATGTGACAAATGCCATAGATTTTTATCCTTGGAATAATTTGTTTCTCTGTTTATTTTTAAAGGAATGTTGTGAGCTTCTGCATAATCTATTTCTTCATCTCTGGATTTTATATCCCAAATTCTCCATGGAGCAATTATATGCATATCTGGAGCAACTGCTTTTATTGCTAATTCAAAACGTACTTGGTCATTTCCTTTACCAGTACATCCATGACAAATTGCATCAGCACCTTCTTTTAAAGCTATTTCAGCAATTCTCTTTGCTATAATAGGACGTGCAAAAGATGTTCCAAGTAAATACCTGTTTTCATAAACTGCACCAGCCTGCATAGTTGGGAATACATAGTCATTTATAAATTCTTCTTTTAAATCTTCTATATATAGTTTAGAAGCACCAGTTTTTATTGCCTTTTCTTCTAAGCCATCTAATTCTGTTCCTTGACCTACATCTCCTGAAACCGCAATTACTTCACAGTTATCATAGTTTTCTTTTAACCATGGAATAATTATAGAAGTATCAAGTCCACCAGAATAAGCCAAAACTACTTTTTTTATTTCTTTTGCCATTTTAAATTCCTCCATTTTTAAATATATAAATTTCATATAAAATGAAAACAAGTTTTTATAATTGATTTGATAATATAAATTATACATCAAATTTTCTATTTGTCAATAGATTTCTGCATATTTATACATTTTATTTTGAATTTATAATGTTTATATGCATAAAAATGATGTTTTATACATGAATTTTATTTTGAATATGCTTTAATTATTTCGCCAATATATAATTTATGCATCTTATCAGTTTCATAAAAAGCAAGACAACTTTTATCTATTATACATTCTTCGCTCATATTTTGTGAATAGATTTTTTTGCAAACATATATTTCACTAGCTTGCTCAAAAGTCACTGTATTTTCAATATATAGTGGTGTTAATCCTGTTTCTTTTGCTTTATCTACATCTCTCCCAGAATGAGAACCACAATAATTTAACATATCTCTATATTTTTCATCAAAAAAAGAAATAGTAAATAAACTGTTTTTTTCGATAAAATCAAATGTATGTCTTGAAGGTCTAACAACACAGTTAAATGTGTTTTTGCCCCACATAATACCCATGAACCCCCATGACGCTGTCATTGTATTATATCCATTTTGATCTCCTGACGAAATCAAAAACCAGCTCTTGCCTATTTTATCAAATGGGTTTAAGCTTAAATCTGACAATGATATTTCATTCAAATTCATAAATTCATCTCCTCTTAAGTTACAATTCAGCGTTAATATTCAGCCGTATGTGTATAGGGCAGAGATATTTTACCGAAGGTCCAGGGCGACCAGAAAGCCCAGTCTCCTCCGTAGAGTCGAAACCCTTGCAAAACCGTAAACTTTACCTTTATCGGCTGAATAGTAAGAATTCATCCGCATTTACAACACAAACCTGTATATCTAAATAGTAACTCTCTTAATTGTATTTTTATTTTCTGATTTTAACAATAATAAAATTAATAAAATAATTAAATGTAAAACCGTAGGAAAATGATTAATAAAATATTTTTCTGAATACGGAACAAAATTATCATCTGAAATAGCCAACAAATTTGCCACCTCAGATAACTTAAACAATGAATACATGCATAGAAAAAAACCTAAAGTTTCAAAAATAAATGAAAGAACTTTCTTTCTAAAAAAATATATTAACGTTGCCATAGTCATAAAAAAAGAAGATGACAACATAAATACTCCTATGAGCTTCATTTTTTCAAAATGTTGTTCGTCTATTAATTCAAATTTAAAATTTTCCCCAGATTCATATATAGTTCCTATTCCACCTAACAAATTAAAAAAAAGTGGATAAATCAAAGTAAAAAAAATCAATAATATTTTTAATATTATTTTTATTTTTTTCATATTAACCACCTCAAATTTATGTATTATGAAAAACATGGGTGTTACTAAAATAAGTAACACCCTGAATTTTTAAGTTTTATCTTCACTAAATCCACTTTCAACTAAATCTACAAGTGAATCTACAGCTGCTTGTTCGTCAGAACCATCAGCAATAACTTTAATTGCAGTTCCACCAACTATACCTAAAGAAAGTATACCCAAAAGGCTTTTTGCATTAACTCTTCTTGAATCTTTTTCAATCCATATTGATGATTTGAACTCGTTTGCTTTTTGAATAAAAAAAGTTGCAGGTCTAGCATGAAGTCCAACTTGATTTTGAACCATTACGTCTTTAACAAACATACATTATTCTCCTAACTTATAATTTACAAAACATTAACCCAACACTATTTGTTTTATATCTACTATCTGTTATTATACAGTTTTCTAAGCATATAGTCAACTTATAAATTAAAATAAAATCAATTTTCAGAAAAAATTTATAAGCTTTGATTATGCTTGAGGTTTTTTTACCACTCATTTTTGTTTATAATCACGAATATTTATTAATGTACAACAAGTTTCAACAATAAAATATGTTGAAACCATCCTAAAAGATACTCTTATTTTTTTCTTTCTATGTATTTTTTGTACATATCAGGTCTTTTATCCCTGGTAATTTCCAAGCTTTTTTCATAACGCCAGTTATCTATATTTTTATGATGTCCAGATAGTAAAACTTGCGGAACTGTTTCATCCTCCCAAGTTTCTGGTCTAGTATATTGAGGATGTTCTAGCAACCCACAAAAATGACTTTCTTTTTCAAAACATTCTGGACTTGAAAGAACCCCATCACACATCCTAGCTATAGAATCCACCAAAACAATTGCTGGAAGTTCACCGCCAGTCAAAACATAATCGCCTATTGATATCTCCTCATCAACAATTTTATCAATAATTCGTTGATCAACACCTTCATAATGTCCACATAATATAAATATATTTTCAAGCTTAGAAAGTTCTATAGCCTTATTTTGATTAAGAACGCTTCCTTTTGGAGACATAAAAATTGTATATGGTTTTACACCTATATCTTCACAAACGTGTTTAAAAGCATTGTATATTGGCTCAGCTTGCATAAGCATTCCTTTGCCACCACCATAAGGTACATCATCTACTCTTCTATGTTTATCTTTCGTATAATCCCTTATATTTATATAATTTACTTGCAGTAAATTCTTTTTTAAAGCTCTACCAATTATACTTTCAGACAAAACAGCTTTACACATTTCTGGAAATAGAGTGGCAATATCAATTCTCATCATCTTCAAATAACCCCTTCAAAGGTCTAATAAACATGGTTTTTTCTTCGATATTTGTTTCTAAAACTACATCTGGTATTGCTGGTACTAGATATTCTCTCGTTGCACCTTTTATTGTATAAACATCATTTGCACCTGTTTGATGAACATCAACTAGTTCTCCATACAAAATTTTACTGTCTACATCATAGACTTTTAATCCTATCAAATCTTGAACAAAATACGTACCTTCATCTAGTTCAACATCATCTTTGTTTATATAAAGTATTTGATTAACTATTTTTTGAGCTTGTTCAATAGTATCGAAATTTTTAAACTTTAATATCACCATATTTTTCATTACTTTTGAACGCTCTATTTCCAATATTTTTTTTTCCTTACCCAAATACAAACTTTCAAATTCCATTATGAATTCAGGATAATCACACCAAGGCATAACTTTAACTTCACCTTTTAACGCCTGTGTTGTAACTATTTTCCCAACTTCTATATATTGATTTTCCATAAGTTCACCTACTGTAATTTTTTACACTATTTCAAAATAAAATTAAAACTAAAGGGCGACAAATGCCGCCCTTATTATTTATAAAAAGTAATTATTCTATTTCAAGCATTACTTTCATATTGTTTTTCGCTGCACCTGCACGCATGATTGTACGAACAGCCTTAGCAATTCTTCCCTGTTTACCTATAACACGGCCCCTATCTTCCTGTGCAACATGTAAATGATAAACAACTATACCTTCTTCATTTACTTCGTCTTCTGTTACCTCTATACTTGATTTGTTTTCAACTAAACCTTCAACTATAGTACGTAGTAATTCTTTCATATAAGCCTCCCAAAGTCTAAAATCACAAATAATGTCACTATTCAGCCATATCTGGTAAGGCAGAGATGTTTTACCGAAGGTCAAAAGCGACCGAAAAGCTCGGTTTACTCCTCAGAGTCGAAACACCCACAAAATCATAAACTTTACCTTTAGTTGCTGAGTAATAACCAAATAATTTAAATAACTATGGTAGAATTACATTAAACCATTTTTCTTTAAAATATTTTTAACTGTTTCAGTTGGTTGAGCACCACTTTCAATCCATTTTTTAGCTTTATCAGCATCAACATTTATAACTGTTGGGTTTTTTGTTGGATCATAGTATCCTATTTCTTCGATGAATCTCCCATCTCTAGGATATCTTGAATCAGCTACTACTATACGATAAAAAGGAGCTTTTTTTGCACCTAATCTTCTTAATCTAATTTTTACAGCCATTGAATTCACCTCCATAATTTTCTTATAATATTTATATTAATGCATTTCTTTAAGAAAATTTTGCATAAATATCTTTACATAGGTGGCATTTTATCAAAATTCATGCCAGCCAATCTTTTTTTCGCCTTTTTATTCATTTTGTTATTTTTGCCAAATTGCTTCATAAGTTGGTTCATTTGTTCAAATTGCTTTATAAGCCTATTTACATCCTCAACTTTTGTACCACTACCTTTAGCAATTCTCTTTTTCCTAGATGGATTAATTATTGATGGTTTTGCTCTTTCTTGATTTGTCATTGAAGTAATAACTGCTTCAATTCTAGAAAACTGCTTTTCATCTACATCAATATCCTTAACTTTATCCCCTACTCCAGGCAACATGGAAATAATATTTTTTATTGAACCCATTTTTTGAATTTGTTTTAACTGATCCAACAAATCGTTCATATCAAATGTGCTATCTTGTAATTTTTTTGTTAATCTTTCAGCTTCTTTTGCATCAACAACAGTTTCAGCTTTTTCTATAAGAGTTAAAATATCTCCCATACCTAAAATTCTAGAAGCCATTCTTTCTGGATGGAATTGTTCAAACTCGTCTAGCTTTTCACCCATACCAACAAATTTAATTGGTTTACCTGTTACTGATAGAACTGATAAAGCAGCTCCGCCCCTTGTATCAGAATCAAGCTTAGACATAAGTACACCTGTAATACCTAAAGCTTCATCAAAAGCCTTTGCAACATTTACTGCGTCTTGTCCTGTCATGGCATCTACTACAAGCATTATTTCATGTGGAGATACTTCTGATTTTATGTTTTTCAACTCATCCATAAGCTCAATATCTATATGCAAACGACCCGCTGTATCTATTAAAACCATGTCATGACCATTGTCTTTTGCATACTTTAAAG
>JAEXNS010000211.1 GCA_023439605.1 Bacillota bacterium
AAATAATTTTTATTAACTTCATTTATAAAAATTTCATTTATAAACATAACTAAAAAAGTAAATGCAACTGTAAAAGTTATTACCGAAAGTTTTAAAATAAAATTAAGATTTAAAAATGAGAACACACTATAAAATATCATTTCTCCCATAAGTAGTGTTCTTAACGCTATAAAAAAGCAAATAATAGCCAAATAAAGCGTTGATTTATCTTTTTTCCTTACTAAATATAATCCTAAATGATACAATCCCATAATGAGAATACTACTAAAAATAAATATATCTTCTATAAAAGAATTCATATTAAAAATATCGTTTGTATTCCCTAATTTTAAAGGACTGACAAATCCCCCATTTGAAAACCCATAATTCGAGACTTGTACTGTGATGTAAACTTCATCTCTTATGGCATTAAAAGTTGCTCTTTGAGGTAAAAACTGGCCCACATGATTTTTCTCATTATTACCAACTTTCCCAGCTTGCATAATTAACTTATCATCTATCCATAATTTATATGCCGATATTTCAAATTTAGAATAAATTGCATATGGAATATTTATATCCTTCAATTTAAGTTTTAATCTAAAAGTTGCATGATTGTTATTCTCCATATTTATACCAGCCCATCTCATGGGAATATTCACATACTTATTTGGTGAAATATCTTTTTTTTCAAAATCCTCCGGATTTAACAACTTACCATAATAAACCTCCCATTCGCCAGTTAAAAGCAAGGGCTTATTCTTTGATATATCAAAATTAGACAAATCCATGATTCCACTTTTGGAAATCAAATTACTCATGGTTTCATTTTTACTATTACAACTTGATAAATTAAAAATCATTAAAATCAAAATAAATAAAATCAAAATAACTTTTGTGTATTTTCTCACTATACATCACCTTTATGATTAATTTTTTTCTATATAATTATTATATCATATATTCACTAACTTTACAAAAATAACTTTCATAAAATATATGTATTTTATTGTATTTAACATAACAATAGTGATTTAAATTTGTAAATAATCACATATTTAACCAAGCCACCATTGCTTTTATCCCTTTTTATTGAATTAATAGTAATTATAAAAATGAAAAAGGCATAAAAACCAGGAATTTACTCCAATGATTAATATGCCTATTTTAACATTTTACGCTACTATTCATAAGCTAAAGTTAATGTTTATAATTTCGTAGGAGTCTCAACTCTGCGGAGTCGACCGAGCTTTCCGATCGCCCTGGACCTTCGGCTAAATATATCCATTACATATATTTCTGAATTATAATCATTTTATTTTAATTTATTGTTAGCTATAACTGCAAAAAACGATTCACTGTCTTTTCCTTCAAAAAAGAACGTTACTCCATATAAATTTTCTTTGTAATATACTTTTACGTCGACTGTATATAACTTGTCAAATAATCCTCCAGTAAAAAGTTCAGCTTCTGTAATATTAAACTTTTCTGATAATTCTTTAAAAGTTATACCTGTAACTATATCCTTGGCAATTCTACCCTCTGGCATAACTGCTATATGGTCAATATAATCAACATTATTATTTATATCATCAATAGAAATCACATATTTGTACTCTTCTCTATATAAAACCAAATAATCCCCTACAGCATCTGAAACCAAACTGTTCTCAAGCCTTCTATTCGCATTTTTGTTATTATCAAGCATATAATAAAGTGCATCATTTTCATCACATTCGACTTCAATAGCAACATAATAGCTGTATACATATCCGTAATTATCATTGTATTTGACATAATACCATCCATATTCGGAATTTAATATTTCTACCCTTTCACCTTTTGCAATTAACATTACTATATTTGAATCCAAAGATGGCTTTTCTCTTAAATTTAATGCTTGGTCATATGTGGCTATATATCCATATTTCTTCTCATTAACTTTAGATGAATTTTGAACCTCTAAAATGCTGGTGATAAGTGGTGATGTAAGTTCTGTATATACATTCGTTTCTTGAGAAGTAATTTCGCTTGATAAAGTTGTTTCTACTTCGGAATTTTTTGTAGTAATTTCCGTGGTTTCTTTTTTTGTAGTTTCAATATTTTTGTTAAAACAAACCGCTGAGGATACAACGGCTTTTTGTATGTCTATTTTATCTTTCGTAGTAGTATGGGTTTCCTCATTATTTTTAATTTCTACTCCTGTATTTGCTAATTCGCATGAAACTGATAAAAAAGCCATACATATTAAAACAAATGCCATTATTTTCTTTTTCATTTTTGTATCCCCCTCTTTAAATATCTTTATCTGTTACTATTCGCCACAAAAGAAATATTTTACCAAGGGTCCAGGGCGACTGGAAAGCCCGATCGACTCCGCAGAGTCAAAACTCCTGTAAAATCCTAAACTTTATCTTTATAGGATGAATAGCAACGTTTATCTTTACTTATACTAATTATTCGGTACATTTTGATTAAACTTAACTATTATTTCGGTTACAATTTGGTGAAAAAGTAAATAACAAAACTTCAATTAAAATACATATGTTCAAAAATAGACTTATTAAAAATATATTTAATAGGAATAATTCTAATTTTTATCGAATAAAATTAGAGCTAAAATCCATTTATGCAAAAATAGATTTTAGCTCTAAAAAATTGTTACTTTTCAGCCATATATAAAGTATGGATATTTTATCGAAGGTCCAGGACAACTGGAAAGCCCGGGCGACTCCGCAGAGTCGAAACCCTTACAATATTAAGCTTCATAAGAAATAAAGTGTTTTAGAGTCTAAATAGTATAGATGTTAACTAATTTTTTTATTCCTCTTTTTTAACCTTACATGACTTATCATAAAAAGCTACACCATATTTCATAACTTTTTGATAACCATCATTTTTTAGTTCAGCTTCATAGTTTTTATCCTCTATTTGTTTTAAAGCCTCATCGCATCTAGTATCCATATCATTAAACTTAATGGCCACTTTTATTTCTATTACAATTGCCAGTTTTCTTCTTCTATTTTCCAAAACAAAAATATCACTTCTGCCATTTCCAGTTTCTCTGTTTGATTTAATTGAATAATTATCAAAGCCCGAAAGCAAGCCTACCAAAAATCCATGATAAAAGTTTTCTTTTGTATCATAGTAGCTTATTGATCTTTGTAACCAATCACATAAAATATCTTCAAGGTTTTCCGTTTCACCTTTTAACATAGCATTAAACAAATCATCCCTACTTATTGCTCGTATATTTTCGTTCATCCACTCCATGATTTTATTTTTGTATATACTTAAAATCTCTAGGTTTGGTACTACCATTTCATGTTGTATCTGCACTCCGTCAAGCCTTTGGGAGATTGTTTTTAAGTATCCTGTAAAAAGCAAGAAACTCCAAATATAATCAGTGTTTATATTTACGTTTTCATATGTTATGTCTTCATATATTATTTTTTCTACGCTACCACCGTTTATAAGTAATTCTATTTTTTCTCTAGTATCGCTATCGCCTTTTGAAATTAAGTCTTTTATTATGCTGTTTGAACTGGTATTGCTCCAGTATGGTTTTGGTATATTATTTGGATTTACTATTGCTTCATCTAAGAAGTTTAGTATACTCCATGGGTTATATATATTCGTACTGCCAAACATATAACCATTATACCATTCTTTTATATCATTGAAGTGATTATATACATTATAGTAATTCATAATTGTTTCGACTTCTGTTTCTGTAAACCCAAAATAATTAGAATAATTGTGTGAAGTTATTGTATTTATTTTAAAATTATTTAATCCAGCAAAAATGCTCTCTTTTGATATTCGTAAGCATCCTGTAATTACTGCAAACTCTAATGAATTGTTTGTTTTAAGTGCACTTTCTAAAGCTGAACGAATTAAATCAACCATTGGTTTATAAAACCCCTCAAAATAAGCATTTTCAAGTGGTACATCGTATTCGTCTATTAGAATTATTACTTTTTTATTATATGCTTTATATAGGCAGTCCGAAAG
>JAEXNS010000231.1 GCA_023439605.1 Bacillota bacterium
AGTTTATAACTTTTTATAAGTTTTCAGTAACGGAAATAAAGATGAGAAAAACACAAAAAATCAAAAAAATGATAGCAGGAGTTTCGGCTGCAATGATTACCTTTGCATATGTCATGCCTTATAATGTAGGTGCTGTTGTAGAAGATGAAGGACTTCTTTTAGAAGAACCGACATATGAAGAAATAATTGAAGAGGAACCAGTTGACGAGGAACCGATAATTGAAGAACCTGTAGAAGAAGTAAATCCATATATGGGCTTTACTCTTTACGAGGACAAGGAGATAGATGGTGACTTATTTATAAATGAAGGAATTCTAGATTTAAATGGTTACCAGTTAGTTGTAAATGGAAATATAACAATAGGTGCAGCGGCACAGGTTATAAATGTAAATATTGAGGACTATATAGAGCCAGATATGACAGTTTTACAAATTGGAGAAGGGAAGCTAATATGTAATGGGAATCTTACTATAGATAATTATGGTTCAATAAGTATGAATAATTCAAATACGTACATGGATATAAATGGAGATTTTTTGATTAAAAGTATGTATAGTGGTGCTTATAATTTGATAAATGGTGCTATTTATCTTTCTGGGAATTTCACTCAAAGCCAATATGTTAGTGCAAACAAATCAGAATATGGTGAACCTGATAACTTTACACCAATGGAACAAAGTGAAATAATTTTTGAAGGAACAAACGTTCAAAAAGTTTGGTTTGATAATCCAGAAGAAAGTTATTTCAATGTTTTTAAAACACAAAATATAAATCTTGATTTTGATACAAAAGTAAATATTCTTGATTTACAAAATGATTTAAATGTATCTGAAAATATGATTATAGGTGATTTGAATTTAGGAAGATATAATTTAAGAGTTGGTGGTGATACAAAAGTTGAAGGTCAACTAAATTTAGGTCAAGGTCAACTTAAATCAATGGGAAATATAGTGGTTAACGGGACACAAGATAAGTACGGCGTTTTAAATATAGAGGATGGTAAACTTGAAGCTGAAAAAGCACTTACTATAGACACTTTTGGTGCATTAAAAATGGAAAGTGAAAATTCTAAAGTTTTAGTAAAAGGCAATTTTTCTACTCAAAGTTTTTCAGGAACCTCAGATTATGAATATGGAAATACGTTTACAAATGGCGTTATGGAGTTAAAAGGTAACTTCACACAAAAGATTGCAAAGGTAACTAAAGGTGGAGTGGTTGAAAGTGGCTCAAACAATAACTTTGTTCCAGAAGAAAATCATAAAATGATTTTATCGGGTGTATTAGAGCAAAAAATAGCTTTTGAAACGCCAAATAATAGTAAAATAAATACACTTGCAACAACACATGATAAAATAAACTTTACAACTCCAGTAAGTATAAATACTTTAGAAAATGACTTAAGTGTTATGGGGAATCTTTCTCTGTACAACTTTGAATTAAATGATAAGAATATAAATGTTGCAGGAAATTTAAACATAATTGGAAATGTAGTTTTAAATGGAGGAAATATAAATGTTTCTGGAAGTTCAGTTTTAGGTGCGTTAAATACAGATAGTGTTGCTATTTTAAATATAAAAAATGCAAAATTAAACGTTAAAACAAACTTTACTATGGATACATATTCAGAACTTATGATGCAAGAAAAGGGTTCATATTTACTTGTTGAAGGTGACTTTAACGCAAAGAGTTTTTATGGGAGTTATAACGATTTGACAGATGGAACTATTGAAGTAAGAGGGAATTTTTATCAAAGTGTAGCAAAAAGACTAGATCTAGATGGAAAAACAGAATTTGGTTCAGCTTCAAACTTTGTCCCAACCAATAATAGCAAAATGATTTTGGCAGGAGCAAAAAAACAATATATAATTTTTGAAACAAATGAATCAAGTTTTAATAAGCTAGTTGTAAATAAACCAATTTCCTTGGGATATGATTTTGGTGTAAATGGAACATGGTCATATTTGATGGGCGATGTAAATGGAGATAAGAACATTTCCATATTGGATCTTATGACAGTTATGTATTATTTAACTGAACAAAATGTTTTAGATGAATACCAGATGGTAACAGCGGATGTAAACGAAGATGGTAAAGTAACTTTAATAGACCTTATGAAGATTATGTATTTTGTTTCAGGAAGAACAAAAACAGTATAATTAAAAAATCAAGCCTTAAATACTTACTTTTGTGTATTTAAGGCTTGAAAATTATTATTATTTCATATGTAAAATTAAACAAAGTTTATAGAGTAGTTTATATTCACTCGGCAGATAAATAAAAAGTTAAATAGCTTTTTTAAAATTCAAAATACAAATTTTGAGCAGAAATTTAGTGAAACGTACAAAGATTATAGCTGTTTTTAGACTTGGTATTGACTTTTAGTATAGTTTGTGATAAACTGTGTGCAACTTAAAAGGGATTTTTTCTCGTGATTTTAAGCCTAAAAAAAGTAGTATTATATATACGGTAGAAATAAAAAAAATTCAAGTGTTTTTTATATAATTATAAAACAAATTTTTAATACAAAATTTGTTGAAAAGGCAGAAAAAACACAAAAATATTTTTTGATTATTGACTTATTGCATAAGTAATGGTACAATAAATCTATCAGGGATACATAATACTAAAAATCATTAATCATACGATTGGTTCAAGGATGAACTAAAAGTATAACAAACCAATTTTATTTTAAGACAGGGAGGAAACCGTTATGAAAAATGAGAATTTTAAGAAGAGGTTAGCTTTGGCGTTGGTACCTATTTTATCACTGACGTCCGTCATAGGAAATGTACCTATATTACCAACTAGTGTTTTTGCAACTACTACAGAGGAAGAAAGTGTAGTAGAGGCTGTATATTCACCAAATGAAGAACAGGAATTTTATATTGTAAATCCAGAAGAAGCAGGAGAGCCAAATACATTTGAAGATATTCCTGTATTAGCAAAGGATATGCTTAGTGTTGGTGTAGGTTATACAGTTACATGGGCAACCCCTACAAATGGTGATTTTACAGTTACTGAAGGTGCAACACCTAAAACCAGTCCATATAGTTATACGGAAGATACTACAGAGATAACTGTTGATTTTACACCTGATACAGGGTATGAATTAGATACGTTTACAATTGATGGTGTAGAAGAAACCGTTACAGGTGACACTTGGACAGGCACATTAGCTGGAAAAGATGCAGGTGCAGACGATGCAATAGTTTTAGCCGCAACATTTATTGCTACTGCAACCACTACAACAGCAGCTACAACAACTACAGCAGCACCAACTACATATGCAATCAGTTGGACAGTAACTGGTGGTTCTATTGAAGTTGACGAAGATAGTTCGTCTCCTTATGCATATGTTAAAGATGCAGCTTTACCACAAGTAATTTTTACTCCTGATTCAGGTAAAGTACTAACAGCTTTTACAGTAGCAGGCGTAAACAAACTAAGTAAAGTAGTATATGGTGAAGATGATATATCCTATACATTTGAAACGAAACCAACAAAAGCAGTTGCTATAGTGGCAACATTTGAAACTATAGTATGTAGTATTGGGGATGTTGATTTTGCAAGTTTAGCATCAGCAATAGCATATATAAACGCACAAACTACAGCAGCAGCATATACAATAGATATTTTAGACAATATCCCTTCTTTAGCTTTAACACTTCCAGCAGCAACTAAAGCTACTAGCATTACTTTAAAAACAGCAAAAGATAATGGTGCAACTCCTCCAGTAGCAGTACCAGTAGATGTAGCTATATCTAACACAACATTAGCTATCCCTACAGCACTTATACTTGATAACGTTGTTCTTAAAGCAACAGCAGTTAATTTGACTTTATCTGCAGCAACTTCAGCTTTAACAGTAAAAGCTGGCGGAGGAATTGATAAGGTTGTAAACGTAACTACAGCAGCAGGAAAAGTTATTACTTTAGATGATACAACAAAATTTGTAGTAACAGGTAATTTATCAGGTAAGCCAAACATCACAATAAAAGAGGATTTGGAAATAGCAGGATCAGTGGCTATAGGTGAATTAACATATGCAGCAGCAGCTAAAGTAACATTTAAAAAAGCAGCAACAGCAACAGCAACTATAACTAAAATAGCAACAAGTGGAGATTATGCAGCTGTTTTAGAAGCAGGTATTTTAGCATTAACTATTGGCGATATAGATGTAGATGCATCAAGTACTACAGGTTTTATTATAAAAGGTAGACAGTATACAGCAACTACAGATAAAACACCAGTATATCAAATAACAGGTGCAGTATCTATAGCTACAGGAAAACCAATAGAATTATCTGTATATGGTAAAGCAGATATAGACTACTCAGCTTTAGCAGCTATAGACCCAACAACAGCAATTATAACTTCTGTTAAAACTGAAACTACAGCAGATATATTTAAAACATCTAATAAAAATGGAGAAGTAGTATATTCATTCTATAAAGATGGAACAGCGTTAAAGTTTGGAAATAATTTCATAACTTTAAATGCAAAAGCAGGTGAAGATACTGTTGAGGAGACTTTCATTAGACTTCAAGATGCATTCACTTACATAGATGGTGGAGAAGATCTTACAGAAGTAGTATTAAAAGTATCTGGGGATATTCCTAGCCATGGTGCATTAACTTTCCCAGCAACAGATGTTACCATTAAATCATCTTCTGCGGATGCTCAAAATCAAATATTATTTACAGGTGCAGTAAAACTAAATGCAAACTTAACATTAATGGATATAGAACTAAGCAATGCAAATATAAAAGGTATAGCGTTTGATCTAAATGGTAAAAACTTGATTTTAGATACAGATTCAAAAGTTATATTTAATACTATAAAAGATACAATAACAGTTGTAGCACCAGCTACAAAAGTAAGTGAATTAAACATAAAAGACTCAGGCGACTTAACTTTCTTAGGTGCTATCACAGCTATAGGAACAGTAGATATAGACGATAACACCATATTTAAAGGTGCAGTTGCAAATGTAGTAGAAATTGATATAGCAGCATCTAAATATGCTTACTTTAGGGGTGGAGCTATAACAGATACACTTACATATGCTGCAGGCTCAATAGCATACCTACCATCAACTGCAACAGGTGGTATTTCTAAAAATATTACAATTAAAGCAACTGAAGGTGCAGTAAGTGGTTCAGGCAAACTAAAAGTCAATGCAGTAACAGACACTGTAACTGCAGCGGATGCAGAAGAAGGAACACCAGAAATAATAACTATAAAAACATCAGGAGATCCTGCGGCAGTTGAAGTACAAAAAGTTAATCCAGGTACAGTGATAGTTAAACTAGTTAAAGATTCTGACGTTTTAGCTTCATCATTTGTAACAGATTCAAAAAATAATAAACTAGAAACAGCACAAACACTAATAGCAACAAAAGCTGGAACAGCAATAAAAATTGCAGCACCAAAACTTACAGCAACAGCTCCAGCAATAGTGGATCCTGCAGTGGCAGAATTTAATGAAAACTTTGTTACTATAGAAGAAGCTTTAGCAGTAATAGCTTTGGATGCATCATCGAGATACTATGAATTGACTATAACAGATAACATAGTAGGAGCAGATTTAACAAATATACCTTCAAAAGTTACAGTTATAACTGCAGCTTTACCAACTGGCACAGATCCATTATTAAAAATTGCAACATCAAAAGATATAGGTTTAAACAGTAGTTTGATTATTGAAAATCTAAATATACTTGCAGCAGCTAAAACAATAGGTGGACGTACCAGTCCTTCAGAAGGTGTTTATACATATACTGACGATTCATATTCTTTGGCTCTATATAATACTTCGCTAACAGTTTCAGAAGCATATATTGATTATTTGTACTTAGCTTCATTTGATGGTGAAGATGGTGAAGTTGGTTCAAGTACAGTTACATTTAGAAAAATGGGTTATGTATATAACGTGAGGCTAGATAATGGAAGTACAGTTGGTAAGATATCATCAGTACCAGTACCAGAAACTTAATAAAACTAAACTAAGCTTTAACCTCCTTAAATAAAATTTCTCTCCGTAAAATCTTAGATTTTACGGAGAGTTTTTTAAAAAAGTTATAGAAAATACTTGCAAAATGTTAATTAATAAAGTATAATAGCATTATATTTACATTTATAAAAAATGAAAGGATTTAAATCATGAGTACAGCGAAAAAATCATACGTATTTAGAGTATCCCAAGGGAAAACATGGAGAAAAATTCAGATTTCCAAAGAAAGTACACTAGAGGATTTACATTTAGCTATACAAGATGTTTTTGAGTTTGATAACGACCATCTATATTCTTTTTTTATGGATAACAAAAAATGGTCGGAAGATGAAGATATGGTTTTTGTTTCTAGTTACGACGATGTTGATGGAAATTTAGCAAGTGAAGCTGTTTTGAAAGATTTTACCTTCGCTAGAAATCAGAAATTTATGTATCTTTTTGATTTTGGTGATGAATGGGTTTTTACAGTAAGTCTCTCAAATGAAGTAGAAGATGAAACCCCGACTCCTATAGAGATAGCTGGAAACGGTGCTTTGCCACAACAATATCCAGACTATGAAGATGAAGATTTTGATTATGATGAAGAAGATGAAGATTAGATATTACTCTACCCTTAAAAATCTGTAGATTTTTAAGGGTAGGTTTGGTGTGCCCAGCATGGGCACACT
>JAEXNS010000242.1 GCA_023439605.1 Bacillota bacterium
ATAGAGGGTTATATAAAATTAAATGAACCTTATCGAATAGAAGCACCTAGTTTTGTTATTAACTACTTAAAAATAGATGAAAATTATAAAATAATAAAAAGAACTCAGTTTGAGCTAACATATCATAAGCCAACTAATTTTGATGAAAGTTTTTTGGATTTTAATCCTAGATTAGATGATGTGTTTGAAATACTTACAGAGGGATTTCCAAATGTAAACAAATATGCTTTATGGTTAACTGAAAATTCCCATCGTGTAAGAAGGGGAATAAGCAAGATGTTTTTATATAAAAACTGCTCTACAGCTACTATTATTTTTGATATAGAAAATAATATTTTAATAGGTCAAGTTGCAACTAAAATAGAAGCAAGGGGAAAAGGATATGCAAGAGAACTTTTATATTGGTTAGGTTATTATTTGTTTTTAAATGGTAAAAGTGCAACTTTATTTGCTTTAGATTATAGAGAGAGTTTTTATAGGGAAATTGGGTTTAAAGAAATAAGTATAGAAAATGTTATACAAAGAAATGATGAGGGAAAAGATGTTAAATAGTAATTTTTTTGATTTTGATGAATCATTAATAAAAATTTCAAGAGATGCAGAAAATTCATGTTCTCTTATGCACGCTTCAAGTGATACTATTGCTGAATTTAATGGTGCAAAGGTTTTGTCAGCTTTTATATCAAATAGAGTGAGTGAATCTTGCTTTTATGGTAGCACAGGGTATGGATATGGGGATATAGGACGTGATGTTTTAGATAAGGTGTATGCTACTGTTTTTAAGGCTGAGGATGCATTGGTAAGACATAATTTTGTATCTGGAACACATGCTTTATCAGTTGCTTTATTTGGAGTACTTAGAACAGGTGATAAAATGCTATCTGTTTCTGGAAAACCCTATGATACACTTGAAGAAGTTATAGGTATTTCAGGGAAATCTGGAAATGGATCTTTAAAGGATTATGGAGTAGAATATGATCAAATTGATTTACTTGAAAATGGGAAAGTTAATTTGGACGAAATAAAGAACAAGGTAATTGGTGCAAAAGTTGCTTATTTGCAAAGGTCTAGAGGATATTCTTTGAGACCTGCTTACACAATTGTAGAAATAAAGGAAATAATTAAAGAAATAAAAAAATATAATTCAGAAGCAATAGTTTTGGTAGACAATTGTTATGGTGAATTTGTAGAAAAAATGGAGCCTACGGAAGTAGGGGCAGATTTAGTTGTAGGTTCACTTATAAAAAATATTGGTGGTGCAATAGCTTCTACAGGGGGGTATATTGTAGGGAAGAAACATTTAGTAGAATTATGCTCATATAGATTAACTTGTGTTGGCATGGGGAAAGAAGTGGGATGTACTCTATCGCAAAATAGAGAGATGTTTTTAGGGTTGTTTATGGCACCGGATGTTGTTTCAAGTGCTGTTAAAACTGCTTCATTTGCTGGAGAGTTGTTTTCAAAACTGGGATTTGAATGTTTTCCTAAAAAAAATGAAACAAGGGGAGATATAATAACTGCTATTGTTTTAAAAAGTGAGGAAGCTTTAAATGCATTTTGTACTGGAATTCAAAAAGGTGCTCCGATAGATTCTTTTGTAACTCCGGAAGCGTGGGATATGCCAGGATATAATTGTAAGGTTATTATGGCGGCTGGTGCTTTTACAATGGGTGCATCAATAGAGCTATCTGCTGACGCTCCTATGAAACCTCCTTATGTTGCATGGATGCAGGGGGGGATAACTTATACGAGTGGTAAAATAGGAGTAATGTTAGCCACACAGGAAATGATAAATAGAAATTTAATAAGCCTTAAATAAAAAGCGAATAACCAATGTCGTCAACTTAGTAAAAAAGTTAAAGTTTTACTCGATTTTTTTCAAAAAATCGTAGGTTTCCAAAGGGCAACGCCATTGGTCGCTTTCCGCAGAAAGCGAAATCCTTATGCTTAGGAGAATTTAGGGTAGGGTTTTTTGTTATATAAAAACCCTGAACCTGCTTGCAGGTTAAAAAGAGTTTCGACTCTGCGGAGTCGACCGGGCTTTCCGGTCGCCCTGGACCTTCGGGTGATGCATTTTAGTGTTACAAATGTGATTTAAATAAAATTAAAGAATTTTCAGGAGTTTCGACTCTGCGGAGTCGACTAGACTTTCTAGTTGCTCTGGATTTTCGGGGATGTATTTTGTACTGTAAATGTGTCTAAAAAGTAACAAAAAAATTAATTAGATTAAAAAATTATAAATAAATTGACAAATTATATTATTGATGTTATTATTAATTATGTCTAATTATAAAAACAAATTTCGATTAGTTTAATATCTCTTTTAAATATTTATAAAAAAAGACATAAATTATTATTGTTTAATTTTATTTGAAATGAGGTTGTTATTATGGTTTGTCCAAATTGTGAATCTTTATTATCTCCAAAGGCAAAAAAGTGTATTAATTGTGGTTATAATTTAGCTAAAAACCAAAAACAAGATTTGGTACAAAAAAAAAATAATAATGACAATCATCATAAACAAAGAGATGAGAATAAAAATGAAAACAAAAAATTAAATTTAAATATAAAAAAATTTAAACGACTGATTAGTGCTTTTTTATTTTTAATAATCTTAATTACTACGTTATTTTTTATCTTTTCATTTAATTCTAATCATGGTAAAAGAGTGGCGGATAAATTATCGAAAAATTTAGGAAATACTATGCAGCAG